>CATPBQ010000161.1 GCA_955652795.1 uncultured Steroidobacteraceae bacterium
CCCGATCTGGTGATCGAAGCCCGCTTCGGTCGCCTGGAACGAGGCGGCCATGTTGAAAATCTGCTGCCCGCTCTGAATGGCCACCACGCGACGGTTCGAGAAACTGTGGCCGTCGAGACTGCGATCGACCTGATAGACGATCGGCGCGTTGCAGTCACCGCGCCGCAGGAAATACGCGTGCAGCGAGTGCACCACGCGTGCCTCGACGGTGGCGGCTGCGGCGCTCAGCGCCTGCCCCAGCACCTGCCCGCCAAACACCTGCGGACTGCCGATGTCGCGGCTCTCGCCGCGGAACAGATTGACCTCGAGCTGCTCGAGCTCGAGCAGCGCCAGCAGATCGGCCAGACGTTGATCCATGGAGCGGTTCGCGCGTGCGCTCACCTTTAGCCGAACTTGAACGTGCCATGCATCAGCGCGTTGTGGCCCGGAAAGGTGCACAGGTACTGGTAGGCGCCGCCTTTCTTGAGGATCGAAGTCGGAAACGTCACGCTGGTAGTGTCGCCGCCGCCGATGGTCTTGGTGTGCGCGAGCACGTGTGGGTCACCCGGCGCCACGTAGTCACTCGCCAGCCCCGCGCCCATGCCCGCGGTGGCGACCGCAGCAAGGTCGGCCGCGTTCACCAGCACCCAGTTGTGCCCCATCGCTTCCTTGGGAAGCTTGCCGGTGTGGTGCAGCGTGACCGTGATCTCCTTACAGCTCGCCGGCGCGCTGAGCTCCGACTTGTCGTACTGCATCAGGTCGTTGCCACTGATCTCGAGCTTGCACGGGTCGGCCGCGTGTGCGTACGGGGCCGCGGCGAGTGCGCCGAGCACGGCGGCGGTGGCGAGGGTGTTGCGCATGAAGGTCATGGTGGCGTCCTCCGTTCAGGGGGTAACATCAGTCCGGCACTCCCAGACGCTTGTGCATCACCGGGCTGGTGGTTGTGTACTGCAGGAACTGTTTCTTCTGCGGATACAGATGATGCTGGATCGCGAACGCGGCCAGTGCAGCCTCGTGGAACCCGGACAGGATCAGCTTCTTCTTGCCCGGGTAGACGTTGATGTCACCCACCGCGAATACTCCCGGCAGGCTGGTCTGGAACTTTTCCGTGTCGACTGTCAGCGCCTTCTTTTCCAGCGCCAATCCCCACTCCGCGATCGGTCCGAGCTTCGGGTGCAGGCCGAAAAACACCAGCAGCTGATCGGCTGCCAGCGCCTGGAGCGCGCCGTCGGGGGTGCGGATGTTGACACCGCGCAACGCGCCATCGTTGACGATCAGGGAGTGCGGCAGCGCCTCGACGCAGCGCATGCGCGCGGCCGCCACCTGCTCCTGCATTCGCGCGACCGAGGCGGGCGCGGCGCGGAACTCGTGCCGGCGATGCACCAGCACCAGGCTCGCGGCCCGTGGCAGCAGCTCGAGCGTCCAGTCGAGCGCCGAGTCGCCACCGCCGAAGATCACCAGATGCTTACCCGCCAGCTCGGCCGCACTCTTCACCCGGTACTGGATGGTGCTGCCTTCGAAAGCGTCCGCGCCCTCGAGTCCGATGCGCCGCGGCTGGAAGGAGCCGACGCCTGCGGCGATCACGACGGTGCCGGCATCGAAACTGACGCCGCCCGCGGTACGCAGGTGGAAGCGCCCGGCCTCGCGCGGCGCGAACTCCACCACTTCGTGGCCGAGATGCAGCTGCGGTTTGAAGGGCTTGATCTGTTGCATGAGCCGGTCGACCAGCTCCTGGGCGCCACACACCGGCAGCGCCGGTATGTCGTAGATGGGCTTGTCGGGGTACAGCTCCGCGCACTGTCCGCCGGGGTGCCGCAGCGAATCCACCACATGGGCGGCAATCCCGAGCAGCCCCAGCTCAAACACCTGGAACAGCCCGCAGGGACCTGCGCCGATGATGACGACCTCAGTGGTGATGGCCGCTGCGGGGGTGGCATGGGTTGGAATTTGGCTCAAGGCGCTCGCTTTTGCGTACGAAGTTGCCGCAAGGCATTGTAGAGGGTCTGCTGCCCCCTCGCATGAGGCCTACCCCGGAAGAGGCGCAAAGGGTGCGCGCCGCTCGCGGCCGGCCGTATAGTACCGGTGCCGCGCGCGGTGCGCGCGCGCCAACTCGCGCGGCGCGCTCATTTCGCGTCGGTGCTCCGGTGCAGGGGGTGCAATGATCAAGCTCAGCGTCAACGGCAAGGACACCGAAGTCGATGTCGATCCCGAGATGCCGTTGCTGTGGGTGCTGCGCGACACGCTGGGCCTGACCGGCACCAAGTTCGGCTGCGGCATGGCCGTGTGCGGTACCTGCACCGTACACCTGGATGGGCAGCCCATCCGCTCGTGCGTCACGCGCCTGAACGCCGTCGGCGCGAAGCGCGTGACCACCATCGAGGGTCTGTCGCCCGATCGCAGCCATCCGGTGCAAAAGGCCTGGATCGAGCTGGACGTCCCGCAATGCGGCTATTGTCAGTCCGGTCAGATCATGTCGGCGGCGGCACTGCTGGCGCACACCGCGGAGCCCTCGGATGCCGACATCGACACCGCCATGTCCGGCAATATCTGCCGCTGCGGCACCTACCAGCGCATTCGCGCCGCGATCCATCGCGCCGCACAACTGAAGACCGGCGGCTGATCTGCAGTACTGAAGTCTCACCCGCCAATCTCACCAGCTAAGGGGAAGCGCCTTGACCTCGAACTCCGAACTGCACGCCCGCCGCCAGCAAGCCGTCCCGCGCGGCGTCACCAACTCGCTGGCGGTGTACGCCGAGCGTGCCTCCAACGCCGAGATCTGGGACGTCGAGGGCCGGCGCTATATCGACTTCGCCAGCGGCATCTCGGTGCTCAACACCGGTCACGTGCACCCGAAGGTGCAGCAGGCGGTCGCGCGGCAGCTGGAAAAGCTCATGCATGCCTGCTTTCAGGTGACGCCGTACGAGAGCTACATCGCGCTCGCGGAGCAGTTAAACGCGCTCGCCCCGGGCGCCAGTCCCAAAAAAACCATATTCCTGACCACCGGCGCGGAGGCGGTCGAGAACGCCATCAAGATCGCGCGCTTTCATACCCAGCGCTCGGGCGTGATCGCGTTTTCGGGCAGCTTCCACGGCCGCACGCTGGCGTGCGTGAGTCTCACCGGCAAGGTGCAACCCTACAAGGCCGGCTTTGGGCCGATGCTGCCGGAGATCTACCATCTGCCCTACCCGATGCTGTATCACGGCGTCACGCCCGAGCATTCGCTGCAGGCGCTCGAGCAGCTGTTCAAGGCGGACGTGGACCCGGCGCGCGTGGCGGCGATCATCATCGAGCCGGTGCTGGGGGAAGGCGGATTCTATGCGGCGCCGTCCGAGTTCCTGCGGCGGCTGCGCAGCCTGTGCGACAGCCACGGCATCGTCCTGATCGCCGACGAGATCCAGTGCGGATTTGGCCGCACCGGGCGCATGTTCGCGATCGAGCACGCGGGCGTCGAGCCGGATCTCATCACTATCGCGAAGAGCGTGGCCGGCGGCGTACCGCTGTCGGCCGTGACCGGCAAGGCCGACATCATGGACGCGCCCGGCCCGGGTGGGCTGGGCGGGACCTTTGCCGGCTCCCCGCTCGGCTGCGCCGCGGGGCTGGCGGTGCTCGAGGTGATGCGCGAGGAACAGCTGCTGAAGCGCGCGCAGGAGATCGGGCGCTTCTTGAGCTCGCGCCTGAAGGGGCTGCAGGTGCGCTTCCCGTGCGTGGGCGAAGTGCGCGCCCTCGGCGCCATGGTGGCCATCGAGCTGGTGAAGCACTCGCGCGCCGATGCGCCGGACCCGGATCTCACCAAGGCAGTGGTGCAGGCCGCCGGCCGGCGCGGGCTGGTGATTCTCTCCTGCGGCGTCTACTCCAACGTAATCCGCTTCCTCGCGCCGCTGACGATCTCAGACACTCACCTCAAGGAAGGCTGCCACCTGTTCGAGCTGGCGCTGGACGAGGTGGCGGGCGCCGGGTTGAAAGCGAAAGCCGCGGTCTGACTCGCCCACACTGAGCGCGCGGGCGTGGCGCCCTCAGGCGCGGCCGGCGTTAGCGTCGGTGGGCGTGTGGAAGTATTCGCTCTCGGAAGCTAACTGCCCGATGAGGCGGTTCAATTCCGCCATGCGGCCCTGCGCGGTACTGATGGGCATGCAGTCCTGGCAGCGCGGATCGCCGCACGGCTGGCGCGAATACAGCCAGTACTGGATGGCGCCGGCGAGCAAGCCGTCGGCGATGTCCCACAGGTCGGCGTCCTTGTCCTTGTCCGCGATCCGGTTCCCCAGATCGACCGCCTTCGAAAAGGCCGCGTCAAAGGTATCAGCAAGCTCGGTCATGCTTTCGGCCGCCCCTCATCGTTGCCGCTAGTATATGGCAAAGAACGTGACGACCGACACGAACCGCCGCGCACTGCCCTGATCGCGCACCCGCCTTTGCCGCCGCTCGTGCGCTTTATGCGATGCCGGCCACGGAAGCGGGCCGATTGCCGCGCGCATCATGCCAGCAGTTGAATTGCAGAGAACGCCTCCTCAGCCGCCAGCGGCGGCTTATGTCGCATGCACAAACCGGCCCCTGAAACCACACGGCCCGCCGCGCCGCGCCCCGCGGCTGCACAGCACGTACGGCGTGGCTGGCGCTTGCGCGCGCCCCGCCTGGGGATCGGCTGGCGCCTCGGCCTGGGGCTCACTGCGATCGCGACTGTATTGTTGTTCGGCGAGGCGCTGGCTACGCGCACGACCCGCGAAGCCCTCGAGGCGGTTCGCAGCATGCAGAACGAGCACGAGCCGCTCGCCAACAGCGCCAACGCCGTGCTGGAGAAACTCCTCGCCTACGATCGTGCGATCGAGGAGTACATGCAGGCGCGCAGCCCGGACGATTTCAGCCTCATCACCCAATCGGGCGATGCGCTGGAGAAGGTGGTCAGCGACTACTTCGGCAGTTCCCCGCCGCCGCCGGTGACGGCGACAGCAATGGGGCTGCGCCTTCAGCTCACCCGCCACATCGCCACCGCGCGCCAGCTCGCCAGCCACGCCGCGCAGCGCGTGCAGTGGGCCGGGGAGCGCCAGGCCGCCCTCGACCAGGTCAACCAGCGCGTCACCTCCGCCGGCGGCTCGGGACTGGCCATCAATGGCACGCAGGTGGTGGCGCGGCGCTCACTCGCCGAGCTCGGGGCGGCCTTCAACACCGTGCGCGGCAACGTCGCGGCGCCCGCCGTGATGGCGCGGCGCGAGCGTGACTTCATGACGGTGCTGAACGCGCACTCCGCGGAGTTCGAAAGCTCCCCCGGACGGGCCTGGCTCGGGCTGGTGCGGCATGACTTCGCACAGGCCGCGCGCCTGCGGCTGGAGATCGAGCGCTATGACGCGCAGAGCGGGCCACAATGGCACAGCCTGCGCGAGGACAGCGCCGCCCTCACCGTGGGCGTACAGCAGCAGCTGCAGGCACCCGCGCGTCTGGGCCTGTTGCAGGCGGCGCAGCACGCGGCCACCGCGGCCGAAGGGGCCGAGCATACGCTCAGAATCACGGCCGCCGCGGTGCTTGGCCTGATGCTGCTGGTGTCGCTGCTGCTGGCGGTGAGCATCAGTGTGCCGGTGCGCCGCCTGACCGCGGCCACGCGGAAGCTCGCCGGTGGCGACCGCGGTGCACGTGCGCCGCGCGGCGGCTCGGCGGAGATCGACGAGCTCGCCGAATCCTTCAACACCATGGCCGACCGCATCGCGCATGCGGAGGCTGAGCTGCGCGCCCACCAGGCGGAGCTGGAGACTCACGTCGCCGAGCGCACCCAGCAGCTGCATCACCTCGCGCACCACGACCCGCTCACACAGCTGCCGAACCGCCGCAAGCTATCGGCGCACCTGGAGAGCGCGCTGGCGCGCGCCGGAGCCGGGCAGCGCCTGGCGCTGCTGTTCGTGGACGTGGACAACTTCAAGTCGATCAACGATACCCTGGGTCACAGCTTCGGCGATCGGGTGCTGCAGCTCATCGCCGAACGCCTGCATGCCGCCACCGGCTCCAATGGCCTGCTGGCGCGCCTGGGGGGCGACGAGTTCACCGTGCTGCTCGAGGACGTGCAATCGAGCGATGAGGTCGAGAGCCGCGCGGCGCAGATCGTCACCACGCTGCAGGAGCCGCTGATCGTCGACGGCCGCGTGCTCACGACCAGCGCCAGCGTCGGCGCGAGCCTGTACCCCGATCACGCGGCGGACGCGGAAGGGCTGCTGCGCGCCGCGGACGTCGCCTTGTTCCGCGCCAAGGAACTGGGACGCAACCGCTTCGCCCTCTACAGTCCGGCGCTCTACGATGCCGCGGCGCAGCGTTTTCGACTCGAGCAGTCGCTGCGCCGCGCGGTCGAGGCCGGCGATCTGCTGCTCATGTACCAGCCCCAGGTCGCCCTGCATACCTTCGAGTCAACGGGGGTGGAGGCGCTGCTGCGCTGGCGCAAACCCGACGGCCGCATCGCCACCGCCACCGAGTTCATCCACGTGGCCGAGAAGACCGGCCTCATCCATGAGCTGACCGACTGGGTATTGCACACCGCGGCAGCCACTGCGGCCGCGTGGCGCGCGGCCGGCTGGCACCGCGCCTGCGTGGCGATCAACGTCTCGCCGCCGCAGTTCTTCGAGAGCGACTTCGTGGAGCACGTGGCGCGCACCCTGGAAGCCACCGGCCTGCCCGCGAGCGCGCTCGAGCTGGAGATCACCGAGACGGTGATTCAGACCGGCACCGCCACCATCGAGTCGCTGCGGCGGCTGCGTGCGCTCGGCGTAGCGATCGCGCTGGATGATTTCGGCATCGGCTACTCCTCGCTCACCTCACTCGAGCAATTGCCCATCTCGCGCGTCAAGCTCGACCGGCATCTGGTAGCGGGCGTGGACACCAACGCGCGCTCCGCAGCGATCGTGCGCTCCGTCGTCGCCTTGTGTCATGGCCTGGGTCTGCAGGTGGTGGCGGAAGGCGTCGAGCGAGCGGCGCAGCTGGAATTTCTCTCGCGCTGCGGTCCGATCGGCGTGCAGGGCTATCTGCTCGGCCAGCCGGTGGAAGCGGACGCCGCCCCCCAGGAGGCGCAGGCCGCCGGCATGCGCGCGCGACAGGCCCTCGAAGAGAGCGCGCAGTCGCGGCGCGAAGCGGGCGAATCGCTGATGGTTGTCGGCAGCTCGGGACGGCGGCGCGCCACCTGAAGCGCGGCCCCGCCGCACTCATGCGGCCAGCACAGCCGCACGCGACTTGCTAGACTTCCCGCGTGCTGCTGACGGAACAGGACATCTATCACTTCCGCGAGGGCACTTACTTCCGGGCGTACGAGAAGCTCGGAGCCCACGCGGTGCCCGCCACGGAGGGCGCGCCTTACGGCACGCGCTTCGCCGTATGGGCGCCGAACGCGGCCGCGGTCACGGTCGTCGGCGACTTCAACGGCTGGGATCGCCAGCGGCATCCGCTCAGCGCGCGCGCGGATTCCTCCGGGATCTGGGAAGGGACGGTGGCCGGTGTGGGGCCCGGCGCGCTCTACAAGTACCACATGGTGTCGCAGCAGGCCGGCTACACGGTCGACAAGAGCGATCCGTACGCGTTTCGCACCGAGCTGCCGCCGCGCACCGCCTCGGTGGTGTGGGATCTCGGCTTTGAATGGCACGACGCGGACTGGATGCGGCGCCGCGCGCACGCCAACGCACTGGGCTCGCCCTGGTCGATCTACGAGCTGCACCCGGGCTCGTGGCGGCGCCTGCCGGAACAGGCCAATCGTTTCCTGAACTACCGCGAGCTCGCGCACGCGCTGGGTGACTACGTGACGGCGCTCGGCTTCACGCACGTGGAGCTGCTGCCGGTGATGGAGCATCCGTTCTACGGCTCCTGGGGCTACCAGGTCACCGGCTACTTCGCGCCCAGCAGCCGCTACGGCACGCCGCAGGACTTCATGTACTTCGTCGAGCACCTGCACCAGCGAGGCATTGGCGTGATCCTCGATTGGGTACCGTCGCACTTCCCGAGCGACGAACACGGCCTGGCGTGGTTCGATGGCACGCACCTGTACGAGCACGCCGACCCGCGCCAGGGATTTCATCCGGAGTGGAAGAGCTCCATTTTCAATTATGGCCGCGCGGAGGTGCGCAACTTCCTCGCCAGCAGCGCGCTGTTCTGGCTCGCCACCTATCACATCGACGCGCTGCGCGTGGATGGGGTGGCCTCGATGCTGTATCTGGACTACGGGCGGCGCGCCGGCGAATGGATCCCCAACCGCTTCGGCGGCCGCGAGAATCTCGAGGCGGTGGAGTTCCTCAAGCAGCTCAATCTCGCCGTGTATCGCGATCACCCGGATACCCAGACGATGGCCGAGGAATCGACCGCCTGGCCGATGGTGTCGCGTCCGACCTACCTCGGCGGTCTGGGCTTCGGCCTCAAATGGAACATGGGCTGGATGCACGACATCCTCAAGTACTTCCAGCAGGATCCCGTGAACCGCAAGTATCACCACAGCCGCCTCACCTTCAGCCTCTGGTACGCCTTCAACGAGAACTTCGTCCTGCCGCTGTCACACGATGAGGTGGTGCACGGCAAGGGCTCGCTCATCGGCAAGATGCCCGGGGATGAGTGGCAGCAGTTCGCCAGCCTGCGGCTGCTGTTCGGCTACATGTGGACCCATCCGGGCAAGAAGCTGCTGTTCATGGGCGGGGAATTCGGCCAACGGCGCGAGTGGCAGCACGAGGAGAGTCTCGAGTGGCACGTGCTGCAGTATCCGCTGCACGCCGGCGTGCAGCGCTGGGTCCGCGATCTCAATCAGCTCTATCGCAGCACGCCGGCGCTGCACCAGCTGGATTTCTCCGAAGCCGGTTTCCAGTGGGTCGACTGCGACGACGCCGACGTGAGCGTGATCTCGTTCCTGCGCCACAGCGCCGCGGGCGAGCTGGCCCTGGTGGCCTGCAACTTCACGCCGGTGCCGCGCGAGGCATACCGCATCGGCGTGCCGCGCGGCGGCCGTTGGCGCGAGCGGCTCAACAGCGACGCGGCGGACTACGGCGGCAGTGGCCAGGGCAACCTCGGCGCGCTGGATGCGGCATCGCCCGGCGCCCACGGCCATGATCACTCCCTGAGCGTACGGCTGCCACCCCTGGCGGTGGTGGTGCTGACGCCGGATTAGGCAACGCCGGACCAGGAAGGACGCAAGAGCGCATGAACGCCCAGCGCAGACAACGCTCCGGCGGCGATCCTCTGTGGTTCAAGGACGCCGTGATCTACGAAGTGCACGTACGCGCGTTCTTCGACGGCAACGATGACGGCTGCGGGGATTTCGCCGGTCTCACGCGCAAGCTCGAGTACATCCAGGATCTGGGCGTCAACACCATATGGTTGCTGCCGTTCTATCCCTCCCCCGGGCGCGATGATGGTTACGACATCGCCGACTACCGCAACATCCATCCGCACTACGGTACGCGCGCCGAGTTCCGCGCCTTCGTGCGCGAGGCGCATCGGCGCAACCTGCGGGTCATTACCGAACTGGTCCTCAATCACACCTCCGACGCGCACCCCTGGTTCCAGGCGGCGCGCCGCGCCGCGCCCGGCTCGGTCAAGAGGAACTACTACGTCTGGAGCGATACACCGGAGCGCTATGCCGGTACGCGCATCATCTTCCGCGACACCGAGACGTCCAACTGGGCATGGGACCCGCAGGCGCAGGCGTATTACTGGCACCGCTTTTTCAGTCACCAGCCGGATCTGAACTTCGACAACCCGCACGTGCTGCGGGCGATGCTGCGCATCATGGACTTCTGGCTGCGCCTCGGAGTGGACGGGTTCAGGCTGGATGCCGTCCCGTACCTGGTGGAACGCGCGGGCACCAGCAACGAGAACCTGCGCGAGACCCACGAAATCGTCAAGATCATCCGCCGCGCGGTTGCCGGCAAATACCCGGATCGCATGTTGCTGGCGGAAGCTAACCAGTGGCCCGAGGACGTACGCGACTATTTCGGCGACGGCCTGGACGAATGCCAGATGGCCTATCACTTCCCGCTGATGCCGCGCATGTACATGGCCATCGCGCAGGAGGACCGGCACCCGATCGTGGAGATCATGGAGCAGACCCCCGACATCCCCGACACCTGTCAGTGGGCGATCTTCCTGCGCAATCATGACGAGCTGACCCTCGAGATGGTCACCAGCCGCGAGCGCGACTACATGTACCAGTCGTACGCCGCCGATCCGCGCGCGCGCCTCAACCTGGGAATCCGGCGGCGGCTCGCGCCGCTGCTGGACAATGACTTCGAGCGCATCAGGCTCATGAACAGCCTGCTGCTGTCGATGCCCGGCTCGCCGATCATCTACTATGGGGACGAGCTCGGCATGGGCGACAACGTGTTTCTCGGCGATCGCAACGGCTTGCGCACGCCGATGCAGTGGAGTCCGGATCGCAACGCGGGTTTTTCGCGCGCCGACCCGCAGCAGTTGTACCTGCCGCCGATCATGGATCCGGTGTACGGCTATCAGGCCGTGAACGTCGAAGCGCAGACACGCGACCGCTCCTCGCTCCTCAACTGGATGAAACGCCTGCTGCAGGTGCGCAGCGGCTCGCAGGCCTTCGGCCGCGGCACGCTGCGTTTCATCCGTCCCGGCAACCGCCACGTGCTGGTGTACCTGCGCCAGTACGGCGTTGACACCATCCTGTGCGTGGCGAACCTGTCGCGTTCCGCTCAGCCGGTCGAGCTCGATCTTGCGGAACACCGGGGTGCCGTGCCGATCGAGCTGCTCGGGCGGGCGCCGTTTCCGCCGATCGGCGAACTGCCCTACCTGCTCACGCTTCCCGGGTATGCGTTCTACTGGTTTCGCCTCAGCCGCGAGGCCGAGGCGCCGCCGTGGCACGGGGAGCATCTGGCGCGCGAGGACCTGCCGGTGATGGTGCTGGTGCAGGGATGGAGCAGCTTCTTCCCGGAGCGCGTGGCTCCCTGGCGCCAGGCGCTCGCCACCGGGCTGCGTACGCAGCTCGAAGGGCGGGTCTTGCCCGGGTTTCTCGCCACCCAGCGTTGGGCCGCGCCTGCGGGCGTGGCGCTTCCCGGACCCCCGGCGGCGCGCGGTGCGGGCTTAAGCGGAGCGACGCTGGCGGACTGCGTCATGCCGCAGCTGGATCTCGATCGCTGGCTGCTCGCGATCTTCGAAGTTGCCGGCGGCGCGTTGTCGGGCCAGTACTTCGTGCCGCTGGCGATCGCCTTCGAGGACAGCGAAGAGGCGCGCTGCCGCAAGCTCCAGCCCGCAGCCCTGGCGCGCGTGCGCCAACAGGCGGCGGTGGGCGTGCTGGCGGACGCCGGCGCGGACGAGGACTTCTGCCGCAGCCTCGTGGAGGCCATCGGCGCATCGCACGAGTGGCCCACCCGCCATGGACAGGTGCGCTGCCACCCAACCAGCACGTTTGCCGCACTGCGCGGCACTCAGGCCGCAGACCCCGTGGTCGGCCCCGCGGGCGCACAGGGCGGCAACACCACCGTCAGGGTCGGGGAGACGTTGTTCCTGAAGATCTGCCGCAAACTGCAGCCGGGCATCAATCCCGGCGTGGAAATCGGCCGCTATCTCACCGAAGTCGCGCACTTTCCCAACTGCGTGCCCCTGGCGGGCTTCATCGAGTACCAGCGCGGCGATGGCGCCACATCCACGCTCGCGCTGCTGCAGGCATTCATCACCAACCAGGGCGATGGCTGGGATTACACCGTCAATCACCTGGTGCGTTTCCTCGAGGAGCGCGTGACGCGCGTGACGCCGCCCGCGGATGCGCATGGGCTGCAGCTTGCCCTCATGAAGACCCTCGCCACGCGTACCGCGCAGCTGCACGGCGCACTCGCGGCGGCGAGCTCCGACCCGGCCTTCTCCCCGGAACCGATCAGCGCCGAGGACCTCGGCGCCTGGCGACGCGCGGCGCGCGAGGCCGCCACGGCTACGCTGCAGATGTTGACCGAGCGCGCCACGGCCTTGCCGCCCGCGGCGGCCTCGGAAGCGGTCAGCCTCCTCGGGCAGCGCGCGGCGCTGCTGCGCAGCATCGGCACTGCCGGCCGCAGCGCCCCGCGCGGCATCAAGATACGCTGCCACGGCGACTACCATCTCGGCCAGGTGCTGCTGAAGCGCAACGATTTCATCATCACCGATTTCGAAGGCGCTCCCGATCGGAGCGTCGCCGAGCGGCGACGCAAACACTCGCCTCTGACGGATGTCGCCAGCATGCTGCGCTCGTTTGCATATGCGCGTCAGATGGCGTTACAACAGTGTTCGCTGATCTCCGCGCACGAGCGCGGCAAATGGGACCCGCAGCTCGAACAGTGGGAGCAGCAGGCGCGCCGCGTGTTCATCGCGAGCTACGATGAGATCGCGTGCGCGAGCGGCCTGTACGCATCGTTCGAGGAGATGGCACCGCTCCTGCGCCTGTTTGAGCTCGACACGGCCCTCGCCGATCTGCGTCATGAGCTGGTCAACCGGCCGGAATGGGCCGAGGTGCCGCTGCGCAGACTCGCCGCCCTCGCGGGCTGAGGGGTCCAGAGCTCATGCCGCCGAAGATCGGGCGCCAGCACCACATGCCGTTCGGGGCGCAGCTCACCGCCGCAGGAGAGGTGCGCTTTCGGCTGTGGGCGCCGGCGGCGCAGCAGGTCGACGTGATCCTCTACCACACCGGCGGCACGCAGCTGCTGGCGATGCGCGCGCTCCCCGACGGCTGGTTCGCACTCGAGACCGCTGCGGCCCGCGCGGGCAGCCTGTACCGCTTTCGGCTCGATGGCGTGCGCGAGGTCGCCGATCCCGCCTCGCGTTGCAATCCGCAAGGCGTTCACGGGCCAAGCGAGGTCATCGACCCGACGGCATTCGCCTGGGATGACGAGGGCTGGCGCGCCCCGCCCTGGCCCACCGCGGTCATCTACGAGTTGCATGTCGGAACTTTCACCCCCGAGGGTACCTTTGCCGGGGTGGCGGCACGGCTCGAGCACCTCGCGCACCTGGGGGCCACGGCCGTCGAGCTGATGCCGGTGGCTGCTTTTCCGGGCACGCGCGACTGGGGTTACGACGGCGTGCTGCCGTACGCCCCGCAGGGCTCGTACGGTACGCCGCAGGAGCTGAAGGCCCTGATCGCGGCCGCACATCGCTGCGGGCTCGCGGTGATGCTCGACGTCGTCTACAACCACTTCGGCCCCGAGGGCAATTACCTGCATTGGTACGCGCCGCAATTCTTCAACGAGCGGCACGTCACCCCCTGGGGTCCCGCAATCAACTTTGACGGACCCGACAGCGCTGCGGTGCGTGAGTTCTTCATCCACAACGCACTCTACTGGCTCGAGGAATACCACTTCGACGGCTTGCGTCTGGATGCGATTCACGCCCTTCACGACGCCAGCGAACCGCACATCGTCAACGAAATCGCCCGCGCGGCGCGCGCCGGCCCGGGCCGCACCCGCACGATCTACCTCACTGTCGAGAACCTCGACAACGCCGTGCGCTTTCTCGGCGCCGCGGGCGCTGCCGCGACCTGCGACGCGCAATGGAACGACGACACGCACCACTGCCTGCATGTGCTGCTGAGCGGGGAATCGGGCACTTACTACGCGGACTACGCCCGGCAGCCGCACGCCCTGCTGTGCCGCAGCCTGGCGGAGGGCTTCGCCTACCAGGGCGAGGTTTCGCGCTACGCGGGCGCGCCGCGCGGGCAGAGCAGTACGCACCTGCCGCCCAGCGCCTTCGTCAACTTCCTGCAGAACCACGACCAGATCGGCAATCGAGCCCGCGGCGAGCGGCTGACGGCGCTGGTGCCCAACGAGGCGGCGCTGCGCGCCGCGGCCGCGGTGCTGCTGCTTGCGCCGGCACCACCGCTGCTGTTCATGGGCGAGGAGTGGGCGGCCACCGAGCCCTTCCCGTGGTTCTGCGACTTCGAGCCGGAGCTGGCGTCACGGGTGTACGCGCATCGCAGCCGCGAGTTCCCGGGCTCCGCGGATCCGGCGGATGTGGCGACCTACGCGTCCGCGCGCCTCGACTGGCGGCGCCTCGATGAGCCCGCTCACGCGCATGCGCTGGAATACCACCGGCAGTTGCTGGCGATCAGGCGGCGCGAGATCGCGCCGTTGATTCCGCAGCTGCGCGCGGGACGCTGCACCGGGGCCGAGGCCGGCGGGGCCTTCACGGTGCAGTGGGCGGCCGGCGAGCAGGTGCTGCGCCTCATCGCCAATCTCACCGCGGCAACCGCGCCGCTGGTGGGCGGCGCGGCGGGCCGCGTGATCTTCGCAACCCAGCGTGACGCTGGCGCCACGCTTCCCGGCCGGCAGCTTGCGCCCTGGAGCGTCGTGTGGCTCTTGGGAGCACGGCCGTGAATCGCGCTGAGCGGCGCGGCCCGGCGCGGCGCCGCGTGGGCACCTCCGACGCAGCCGAGCTCGTCATTCCGCGCGCCACCTACCGGGTGCAGCTCAACGCCGGCTTCACGTTCCGCGATGCGACGGCGATCGTTCCGTACCTGGCGTCGCTCGGAATCAGCCACGTGTACTGCTCGCCGTATTTCCGCGCCCGCGCGGGCAGCACGCACGGCTACGATGTGGTCGACCACAACTCCTTCAACCCTGAGATCGGTCACCGCGATGACTTCGAGCTGTTCGTGGCGGCATTGCGTGCGCACGGCATGGGTCACATCGTCGACATCGTGCCGAATCATGTCGGCATCCTCGGCGCCGACAACGCCTGGTGGATGGACGTGCTGGAGAACGGCGAGGCGTCGATGTATGCGGCGTTCTTCGACATCGACTGGGCGCCGTCCAATCCGGAGCGCGCCCACAAGGTGCTGGTGCCGGTACTGGCGGATCCCTACGGCACGGTGCTCGAGCGCGGCGAGCTCGAGCTGCGCTTCGAGCCGCACTCGGGCTCCTTCGCCGTGTACTACCAGTCGCATCGCCTGCCGCTCGATCCGCGCACCTACCCGCGGATCCTCGATCGCGTGCCGGCGCTGGTCTCCAACACCGAGCTCGAGAACATCAGGCGCTCGCTGGCGGCGTTGCCCGACCGCCAGGCGCTCAACCCCGAACAGGTGGCAGAGCGCAGCCGGGAGAAGGAGCTCCACAAGCAGCGTCTCGCGGTGCTGGCGGCCGGCAAGCCGGAGGTCGCCGCCGCGATCGAAGCGGCGGTGCGCAGCTTCGGCGGCACGGCGGAGGAGCCGGCGAGCTTCGATGCGCTGCACGAGCTGCTCGAACTGCAGGCCTATCACCTCGCCTACTGGCGCGTCGCGGCCGAGGATATCAACTACCGGCGGTTTTTCGATGTGAACGATCTGGCGGCGCTGCGGGTCGAAAACGAAGCGGTCTTCGAAGTCACGCACCGCCTGGTGCTGCAGCTGATCGCCGCCGGCAGGATCGACGGCCTGCGCATCGATCACGCCGACGGGCTGTACGACCCGGCCGGGTATTTTCGCCGCCTGCAGGAGCGCATCGGCGCCGTCAGCGGCCGGCGCGGCACGCGGGCGATGTACCTGGTCGTCGAGAAGATCACCGCCTCCTTCGAGCACCTGCCCTCGGAATGGCCGGTGCACGGCGAGACCGGTTACCACTTCGCCAACGTCGTCAACCGCATGCTGCTGGATTCCGCCACCCGCGCGCGCATGGACCGCGTGTACCGCGCGCTCACCGACGAGCCGCTCGAGTGGCGGGACGTGGCATACGAGTGCCAGCAGCTGGTGCTGCGCCGCTCGCTGGCCTCGGAGCTGAACGTCGCCACCAATCAGCTGGCGCGGATCGCGCGTGCCGACCGGCGCACGCGCGACTTCACCTTCAACGGCCTGCGCACCGCGCTCGCGGACGTCATCGCCTGTTTCCCGGTATACCGGACTTACGTCGCGGCAACGGTTGCCGACAGCGACCGGCGCTATATCGAATGGGCAATCGCCAGCGCCCGGCGGCGCCGGGCCGCGACCGAGGCGTCGGTGTTCGATTTCGTGCGTGCGGCGCTGCTGCTGGAGCTGCCGGCGCCGAGCGATGATCTGCGGCGCCGCATGCGTGCCTTCGCCATGAAGTTCCAGCAGATCACCGCGCCGATCACCGCCAAGGGAATCGAGGACACTGCGCTGTATCGCTTCAACCGCCTGCTGTCGCTCAACGAGGTCGGCGGCGAGCCCGGCAATTACGGCGGTGGCGTGCGCGCATTTCATGCAGACGCGGAGTATCGCGCCCGGCATTGGCCGCACGAGATGCTCGCCACCTCCACCCACGACACCAAGCGCTCCGAGGACGTGCGCGCGCGGCTCACCGTGCTGTCGGAAATGACCACGCCGTGGCGCGACGCCGTGCGGCGCTGGAGCCGCATCAACCGCTCGCGCAAGCGCGAAGTCGAAGGGCGGCAGGCCCCCTCGCGTAACGACGAATACCACTTCTATCAGACCCTGGTGGGTACCTGGCCGCTGACGGAACCGGACCCGGCGGGTGCCGCCGCCTATTGCGAGCGCATCGAAGCCTACATGATCAAGGCGGCGCGCGAGGCGAAGCAGCGCACCAGCTGGACCGAAACGGACGCCCCGTACGAGGAGGCGCTGCTGCAATTCGTGCGCAACGTGCTGGAGCGGCGCGAGAACAACCTGTTTCTCGGGGACTTCGTCGAGTTCCAGAGGCGCGTCGCGCGCTTCGGCCTGCTCAACGGCCTGTCGCAGACACTGTGCAAGCTGACCGCGCCCGGAGTGCCCGACATCTACCAGGGGAACGAGATCTGGGATTTCTCGCTGGTCGATCCTGACAATCGCCGCGCGGTCGATTACCCCAGCCGGCGCGCCCTGTTGGCCGAGCTGCAGCGCGCCGACGCCAGCGCCGCGCCGCGCGCGGCCGCGGAGCGCATGGCGGACGGGCGCTGCAAGCTGCTGCTCACCTGGAAGACCCTGCAGCTGCGGCGCGCGCACCCGCAACTGTTTCGCGACGGCGACTACCGGCGCCTGCGGGTGCGCGGCAGCCAGGCCCAGCACCTGTGCGCCTTCGCCCGCCGCTTCCGGCAGCAGTCGCTCGTGGTAATTGCGCCGCGCCTGTACCGGCGCCTGCTCGGTGACGAGGGCGGGCTGCCCCTCGGGGAGGGCGTGTGGGGCGAGACGCTCATCGAGCTGCCGCGCGAGGAGCGCTCGCGCGTGTCGTTCCGCAATGTCCTCGACGGCGCGCAGCTGCTGCCGGTGCGCCAGGGCGAGACCGTGGGCGTGTTGGCCGCGCACGCCCTGGCCGAGTTCCCGGTGGCACTGTTGGCTGCCGGCTGCGAAACGTCGGACGACGCCGCCGGTTGACACCTGGGGAACACGAAAGTCCAACAGTGAACTTTCGCGCTGGCGCGCGGGTCGAAGCAGGCGCAAGATGAAACCAACTCCTTACCCTCGGGAGCGCAGCATGCAACACCAATACCTGGGACTTGCGGGAGTAGCGTCGGCGCTCGCCCTGCTGGCCGCCTGTGCGGGCGGCATCCCCCTGCGCGAGAGCCAGCAGGAAGAGCGCGATCGCTTCACCGCCTACTCCGGCGAACCGATCAACGAATTCACGTGGCTCGGACGCTATGACGGCTGGCAGCCGATCAGCCGCGACGAGCTGGTGGTGTTCACGGGAGTCAGCGACGCCTACCTCATCAAGGTGGGGCCGCCGTGCGATAACCTGCAGTTCGCCAGGCGCATCGCACTGACCTCCACCGCCGCAGCGGTCCATGCGCGCTTCGACTCGGTGATCGTCGGTCAGTGGCGCTGCCCGATCGATGAGATCCGCAAGGTCGATTACCGGCGCATGAGAGCGGATCTGCGCCTCGAGGCACAGTCCCGCAAAGCCCAGGCGGCCCAGTAACGCGCCCTGCTGCGCCGCAGCGTGGGCGCTGCGGGCGCAGTCCGTCAGCGGTACCCGCGCGCCTGCAGCGTGAACAGCTGCGCGTAGCGCCCGTTCAGTTGCATCAGTTCCTCGTGGCTGCCGCGTTCGACGATGCGGCCGCGATTGAGCACCGCGATCTGATCGGCCATGCGCACGGTGGAGAAGCGGTGCGAGATGAGGATGGTGATGCGCTCGCGCGCCAGCTGGCGGAAATGCTCGAATACCTCGGCCTCCGCCTGCGCGTCCATGGCCGCCGTCGGTTCGTCCAGCACCAGGATGTCCGCCCGGATGCGCATGAAGGCGCGCGACAGCGCGATCTTCTGCCATTGGCCACCGGAGAGCTCGCGCCCGTCGCGGAACCACTTGCCGAGCTGCGTGCGATAGCCCGAGGGCAGGGTTTCGATGAACTCGCTCGCCCGCCCCTTGGCTGCCGCCGTGCGCCAGCGCGCTTCGTCCTCGAAGAAACGCTCATCGCCGGCGCCGACGTTTTCACCGACCAGCATCTGATAGCGGGCAAAGTCCTGGAAGATGACACCGATGCGCTCGCGCAGCGCGCGCTCATCCCACTGCGCCAGGTCCTGCCCGTCGAGCAGGATCCTTCCTGCCGTGGGTGCGTACAGGCGTGTCAGCAACTTGATCAGGGTGGTTTTCCCCGAACCGTTTTCGCCCACCAGCGCGAGACTGGTGCCGGGCGTCAGGTGCAGCGTGACGTGCTCGAGGGCCGACTCCTCGGCTCCCGGATAGCTGAAGCTCACGTCCTCGAAGCGCACGCCATCCTCCGGATGCGGACCGCGCACTGCGGTGCCGGCCGGCTGCGGCACGTTGGTTTCCAGGTACTCGTAGAGCGTCGACAGGTACAGGTTGTCTTCGTACATGCCGCCGACCGCCGCCAGCATGGCGGACACGGCCGCCTGCCCCTGGCGAAACAGCGCGACATACATGGTCATCTGGCCGAGTGTGATGAGGCGCCGCACGGTGGTGACCGCGATCCAGGCGTAGGCGCCGTACAGGGCGGCGGTGGCGATGAGTCCCAGGGCAAAGCCCCAGGCATCGCGGCGCACGGTGAGCGCCCGGTCTTCCCGGTACAGCCGCCGGAAGATGTCGCGGTAGCGCTCGAGCAGGCGCGGACCCAGGCCGTAGAGTTTGACCTCCTTGGCGTGATCCTCGCGGGCGATCACGGTCTCCAGGTAAATCTGCATGCGGGTCTCGGGCGAGCGCCAGCGGAACAGCCGAAACGCATCGCCGGAGAACTTCGCTTCCGCGACGAACGCCGGCAGCCCCGCCAGCAGCAATACCGCGACCGCCCACGGCGAGAACCGCGCCAGCAGCACCCCGTAGCTCACCAGCGAGATGCCGTTCTGCACCAGTCCGAAAGTGCGGGTGACGAGACTCAGCGGGCGGGTGGATGCCTCGCGGCGAGCGCGCGTGAGCTTGTCGTAGAATTCCGAGTCCTCGAAGTGCTGCAGCTCAAGCGTGAGCGCCTTCTCGAGGATCATCACGTTGACCCGCTGGCCGAGCTGCGCGCGCAACAGTGACTGGCACAGCGACAGCCCGCGTTGCGCCGCCGCGATCGCCGCCACCAGGATTCCTTCCAGTACCACCAGCTGCGCCACGCGGGTCGCCACCCCGCCGCCGGCGCGGATCGCGCCCACGACCGCATCGACGATCAGCGCGCCGACGTAGGCAACCGAGGCGGGCAGGATGCCGGCGATGAGGGTGAGCAGGGCGAGCGCGAGCGTCAGCGCCCGGTTGGTGCTCCACACCAGCTCCAGGGCGCGGCGGCTGTAACGGAATACGCCGAAAAAACCCCGCAGCGTCGTGGCCTCGCGGCCGCCGGGCGCCACGCCGGCGTGGTGCGGGGGATGAACCGGTGTGGCCATCAGGAGCGGCGCTGCGGCGTTGCCGGTGTGCTGGGGGCGAGCGGCTGGCGGATGTCGCCGGGGACAACCCGCGTGATCAACCGCGAGCCGCGCCGGAAGAACACGTAGCTGTAGATCCAGGATGACAGCACCGCCAGCCGGTTGCGAAAGCCGATGAGCACCGTGACGTGCAGCGCCATCCACGCGAGCCACGCCAGCCAGCCGCCGGAATGCACCCGGCCGATCTCCACCACCGCGCGCGACTTGCCGACGGTGGCCATGGAACCCTTGTCGCGGTAGTGGAATCCGGCGGCGCGCTCGCTGCGCGCCCCGCGCAGCTCCGCGTCGATCACGCGCGCGACGTAGCGCCCCATCTGCAGCGCGCCCTGCGACACGCCCGGCACCGGCCGCCCGCTCGCGGCATCGAGCAGG
>CATPBQ010000162.1 GCA_955652795.1 uncultured Steroidobacteraceae bacterium
GCCAATGGCGATGCGGTGCGGCGCCTGCAGGAAGCCAAGCAACTGCTGGACGCCAGGCTCATCACCGATGCGGAATACGAGGCCATCAAGGCGAAGATCGTGTCGTCGTGAGGCGCTTGAAGGACGCGCCCGCCTTAAGGGGCGCCGGTGCCGGCGCCTGCCGATATACAAGGTGTATGCACAGGTAATCCACAGGCGATCCACAGGGCAGGTGCGGTAGGCTTGCGCCATGGCCATTCGCTTTCGCCGCCCCCGCGAAACACACAACGAAGTGCTCGGGACTTACAGCTTTCCCAGCCGCACGGTGCAGGTGCTGAAGACGCAGGATGATCGCATTCGGTGGACCTGCGACTGCGACAAGTTTCGCCGCCAGGGCCGGCAGCGCGAGCCCTTGTGGTGCAAGCACATCGCCAAGGCGGCAGCCCGGCGCTCGCTCGAGCGCCTGACACGCCGCGTGTCGGTGGGCCGCGGGCTCGAGCGCTAGAGGACGTTGCGGCACCCGACGGGATCCGGTATCATATTAGACTCATTCTACAAGGAGCATACCGATGCGCTGGGAAATTCCGCAGGCGACTGATTTCCGCTTTGGCATGGAAATCACGCTGTATATCGCCAGGCGCTAAGCCGGGTGCCTGAGGCGCCGGGGCCGGCGGTCCCGAGCGCCTTGCGAGCCCTCAATGGGTTGTGAAAATCAGGGTGCTGGGGTCTGCTGCCGGCGGCGGCTTTCCTCAGTGGAACTGCAACTGCCGTAACTGTTCGGGCGTCCGCAACGGCACCCTGCGGGCGCGGCCGAGAACCCAATCCTCCGTCATCGTCAGCGGGCGCGACGAGCGCCAGTGGGCGCTCGTCAATGCGTCCCCCGACATCCTCGCCCAGCTGCAGGCGAATCCGGTTCTGCAGCCGGCGCGCGCGCCGCGCGATACCGCCATCAGCGGCATCGTGCTGGTCGATGGGCAGATCGATCACACCACCGGTCTTTTCATGTTGCGGGAATCGACCCGCCCGTTGAGCATCTGGTGCACCGACAGCGTGTACGCGGATCTGACGCGCGGCAATCCCGTATTCGGGATCCTCGCGCACTACTGCGGCGTGCAGCGGCGCGGCATGACCCCCGATGGGAGCGAGTTCGCCGTCGACGGCGTCAGCGGCGTGCAATGGCGGGCGCTCGCCGTGGCGGGCAAGCCCGCCCCTTACTCACCTAATCGCGAGTCGCCGGTGCCGGGGGATAATGTGGCGCTGGTGATCGGCGACGATGGCACCGGCAGGACGGCGGTGTATGTGCCCGGCCTCGCCGCCATGGAACCCACGCTGTGGCGCGCCCTGCAGGCCGCCGCCTGCGTGCTGGTCGACGGCACTTTCTGGAGCGATGACGAGATGATCCGGCTCGGGCTGTCGCACAAACGGGCGCGCGATATCGGTCACCTGCCGCAGAGCGGCCCCGGGGGTATGCTCGAGTGGCTGGACAAGCTTCCGGCCGGCACCCGCAGGATCCTGATCCACGTGAACAACACCAACCCGATACTCGACGAGGGCTCACCCGAGCACGCCGAGCTGACGCGCCGCGGGATCGAAGTGGCGTGGGACGGGCTGGAGATCGAGCTGTGACGGCCGCGGCCTGGAATGCCGCGGAATTCGAGCAGCAGTTGCGCGAGCGGGGCCGCGCCTACCACATCCACCATCCGTTCAACGTGATGTTGAACTCCGGCAAGGCCACAGCGGCGCAGATTCGCGGCTGGGTGGCGAATCGCTTCTATTACCAGATCAGCATTCCCATCAAGGACGCCGCCATTCTCGCCAACTGCGACCAACGCGCCGTGCGCCGCAACTGGGTGCAGCGCATTCTCGATCACGACGGCCACGGCGAGGATCCCGGCGGCATCGACTCATGGCTGCGGCTCGCCGAGGCGGTGGGACTGGAGCGTGCGCAGGTGGAGAGTCTTCAACAGCTGCTGCCTGGAGTGCGCTTCGCAGTCGACGCCTATGTGAATTTCGCGCGCCGTGCGCCCTGGCCGGAAGCCGTGTGTGCCTCGCTCACCGAGCTGTTCGCGCCCGAGATTCATCGCCAGCGACTCGCTACCTGGCCGGAGCATTACCCATGGATCGACCACGCCGGGCTCAGTTACTTCCAGAGCCGCGTCACGCGCGCGCGCCGCGACGTCGAATTCGGTCTGGCTGTGACGCTGGAGCGCTTCCGCACGCGCGCGGAGCAGGAACGCGCGCTCGAGGTGCTGCAATTCAAGCTCGATGTTCTGTGGCAGATGAACGATGCCATGGCGCTCGCCTACGGAGTGACGCAGTGAGCGATATGCCGCGGACCGCGAAGCCGGCGATCGGGCACGGCATGCGCCTGCAGTGGGAGCCGGCGCAGGAGGCGCACGTGCTGCTGTATCCGGAAGGCATGGTCAGGCTCAACAGCAGCGCCGGCGCGATCCTGAGCCGCTGTGACGGCGTGCGCACGCTGGCGGACATCGTGACCGACCTGGAGCGCACCTACAGTGTCACCGGGCTGATGGGCGACGTCACCGCCTTCGTGGTGCTGGCGCTCGACAAGCACTGGCTGGAGCTGCGCGAGTGAGCAGCGTGCCACCCGTCGGACACGGACTCGCCGCGCCCAACGCGGCGGTGGGTGCGTCACCGGCGCCGCGCAGCGCGAGCGCTCCCGGGCCGCCGCTGGGGAAAACCGCGTACGGAGTTGGGCCTCCGCTTTGGCTGCTGCTGGAGCTGACCTACCGCTGCCCGCTGCATTGCGTGTTCTGCTACAACCCGACGGACTTTGCCAACACCGGGGCGGAGCTTGGGACCGACGACTGGATCCGCGTGCTGCGCCAGGCCCGCGCACTCGGCGCGGTGCAGCTCGGGCTCTCGGGCGGGGAGCCGCTGGTGCGCGAGGACCTCGAGCCGATCGTCGCCGAAGCGCACACGCTCGGCTTCTACATCAACCTGATCACCTCCGGCATCGGCATGACCGAGGCGCGCATACGCTCGCTGAAGGTGGCCGGGCTCGATCACATCCAGCTGTCCTTCCAGGACAGCACGCGCGAGCTGAATGATTTCC
>CATPBQ010000163.1 GCA_955652795.1 uncultured Steroidobacteraceae bacterium
GATCTGGCTGAAGGTCCACTTCAGCGACTCGGAAGCCAGCCAGGCCGCCGGCCGTGAATTCCTGAAGCGCTTCCTCCGCCGCACTGAAAACCGCGATCCCGAGGTGAACGAGAAAGTGGCGCCCGCCCAGGTCGAGGCAATCGGCAAGTGGGGCGTGCAGCGTGAGGGTTCCTATGAGTACCTCAAGGCCATCCTGCAACCGACGCTGGTAATCAACGGCGACAACGACGTGAGCATCTACTCCATCAACTCCTGGATTCTGCAGCAGAACATCCCCAACGCGCAGTTGATCATCTACCCGGACGCCAACCACGGTTCGCTGTACCAGTACCCGGAGCGCTTCGTCCGCCACGTCTCGGACTTCCTGTCCGAGTAAGGCTCTTGAGCGCATTCCCGTTTTCAAATCCACGCAGCAATCAGGAGATACGATCGTGAGCAATCTTTCGGGAAAACCGCCCTGGTCACCGGCGCCTCGCGCGGCATCGGCCGCGCCAGCGCCCTGGCTCTGGCAAAGGCCGGCGCGCAGGTGCTGGTCCACTACAGCAACAGCGAGAAGGAGGCCGACGCCGTCGTCGCCGAAATCCGCAAGGCCGGCGGCCGCGCCGAGAAGGTCGGCGCCGACCTGCGGCAGGCGGACGGTCCGCACATTCTGGCCAAGCGGGTCCGCGCCATTGTCGGCGACCGGCTCGACATCCTGGCCGCCAACGCCGGCATCTCGAAGGCGGCGAGCATCGAGGACACCAAGATCGAGGACTTCGACAACCTCTTCGCCGTGAACGTCCGCGCGCCGTTCTTCCTGGTGCAGCAACTGCTGCCGGCGCTGTGCAAGGGCAGCAACATCATCTTCACGTCTTCGATCGCTGCCCATGCTTCGGTCGGAGCGCTGTCTGCCTATGCCGCGACCAAGGGCGCAGTCGACACGTTGGTGAAGCACTTCGCATCGGCCCTGGGTCCCCGCGGCATCCGCGTCAATGCCGTCGCCCCCGGCGTGGTGGAGACCGACATGTCGAACTTCACCAAGACCGAGGCCGGCCGCGAAGTCACGCTCGGCATGCAAGCGCTGAAGCGCGTGGCCCAGCCAGACGACATCGCCCCGGTAGTGGCCTTCCTGGCCTCCGACGATGCGCGCTGGATCACCGGCGACACCGTCCATGTCGACGGCGGCTCCAAGCTCTGAGGGCCGCCGCCTGAGCGCAACCGCCCGCACCGCAACCCACCGAGAGGTTTGCCGCCATGACCCCCGATACCTTGAAGCTTTACCACTCGCCCGCATCGCCGAATTCACGGCGCGTGCGGATTTTCCTGGCCGAGAAGGGTCTGAAGGTTCCGCTCGTCGCTATCGACCTCGGCAAGGGCGAGCAGCACTCGCAGGCCTACCGGGCGATCAACCCGCGCCGCGTGGTACCTACCCTGGTGCTGGAGGATGGCACCGCCATCGGCGAGGTGCCCGCGATCATGCGTTATCTCGACGAGGCCTTTCCCGAAAAGCCCCTGCTGGGCGCCACGCCCAAGGACAAGGGCCTGATCGCGATGTGGGAGCGGCGCGCCGAGCTGGAAGGCTTCGCGGCGGTGATGGAGGGCGTGCGCAACAAGATTGCGGGGCTGAAGGGCCGCGCCATCGCCGGGCCGCACGACTACGAGCAGATTCCAGCGCTGGTCGAGCGCAGTGTGCTGCGCGTAAAAAACTTCTTCGCCGACCTGAACGAGCGGCTGGGGCAGGCGGCAGGGGTGATCGCCAATGGTTCCCCAGATCGGGGCTCATTCTCAGTTTGAGCTTCCCCCAATTTTCCTGACACGAAGTTTAGGTGCTTGCGGCAATTCCGATGTCATACTTGACCGGTATGCCGTCTATGACGTCGCGTCCTTCCCTTGTACCGCCGCAAGGTCAACGCGTCGAGCCCACTTGCATGCCTCCATCGACGGAATTGGAATAGTGCGGAGAACCCTAACACCATTGCGCAAGGGTGAGGCCAGGAATATAGATCCGCTGGCAGGCAAGCCGGCGCCGGCCGCGATGCTGGTCAACGTACCTCGACTCGTCACGACCTATTACACGGATATTCCCGACGCCGCGATACCTGCGCAACGGGTCGCGTTTGGCACCTCGGGGCATCGCGGTTCCGCGTTCGAAAAGAGCTTCAACGAATGGCATATTATCGCCATCAGTCAGGCGATCTGCCAGTATCGAAGGCGACGAGGCATCAACGGTCCGCTTTTTCTGGGCATCGACACGCACGCCCTCTCTGTATCCGCGTATGCCAGCGCACTCGAGGTGCTGGCCGCCAACGACGTTGAGGTCATGATCGCGAGGAACGACGAATACACGCCGACGCCGGCGGTGTCGTACGCGATCCTGAAGTACAACCGCGGCCGCACCACCGGGCTCGCGGATGGCATCGTCGTCACGCCTTCGCACAACCCACCGGATAACGGCGGTTTCAAATATAACCCACCGAATGGGGGGCCGGCGGATGAGACGGTGACCGGCTGGATCGAAGCCCGGGCGAATGTGTTTCTCGCACGCAGGCTCCGAGGTGTTAAGCGGATGCCCGGCGAAAAGGCGTTGCGCGCGTCAACGACCCATCGCTATGACTTTCTGCGTGCCTATGTCAGTGATCTTGGCCAGGTCATCGACCTGGACGTACTTCGTGGCGCGGGCATCCGTATGGGCGTCGATCCACTCGGCGGCGCGGGCGTACATTACTGGGCACCGATTGCCGAGCGCTACCGCTTGAACCTCGAGGTCGTCAATGACGTCGTGGACCCGACATTTCGGTTCATGACTGTCGATTGGGACGGTCGGATCCGCATGGACCCGTCCTCGCCCTATGCGATGCAGTCGCTGATCGCACAGAAGGACCGTTTTGACATCGCGTTCGCATGCGACACCGACCACGATCGGCACGGAATCGTCACCCGTAACGCCGGATTGCTTCCGCCGAATCACTATCTGGCAGTGGCCATCGACTACCTGTATCGACATCGCCCGCGATGGCCGCGAAAGGCAGCGGTAGGCAAAACCGTCGTCAGCAGCCAGATGATCGATCGCGTTACCGCGAAACTCGGGCGCCGACTCTACGAAGTTCCTGTAGGCTTCAAGTGGTTTGTCGACGGCTTGCTGCACGGCTCGCTCGGTTTTGCGGGTGAAGAGAGCGCGGGTGCCTGTCATCTTCGGCAGGATGGCAAGGTGTGGACTACTGACAAGGATGGCATCGTCCTCGCGTTACTGGCCGCTGAAATCACGATGCGCATGGGTCGAGATCCCGGGGAAATCTACCGAGCGCTAACCCAGGAGCTGGGAGAGCCGGTCGAACGACGCGTACAGAGCGTGGCTACGCCGCAGCAGAAGACGCGACTGATGCGCCTATCGCCTGAGCAGTTTCACCACACCGAACTCGCAGGCGAAAGGATCGAGGGCGTGTTCGACCGTGCGCCAGGCAATGGTGCTTCCATCGGTGGTCTCAAGGTGATCAGCAAGAGTGGATGGTTCGCCGCTCGCCCTTCAGGCACGGAAGACATCTACAAGATCTATGCGGAGAGCTTCCGTGGTGAGGATCATCTAGCCCGCATCGTGGAAGAGGCGCAGGCGATGGTCGACAGCGCTCTACGGGTAACGCGAAAAAGGGTAAAGGCGTGAGACGAGGAGACGATCGAGTCGAATACCTAACTAAAGAGCTGCCGCAGGACCGCCAGTAGGATAGCAGAGCCAGCCCGATTGATGTCGCGCGTCATCGTACGCGATCGCGTTACCCAGGGGTGCGTTGACGTCCGAGCGGAACATCCGCGCTGACACCATGAACACCGACAAACCTACGGTCGACGCCGAACTGGAAGCTCTTCAGCACGACACCTTCAGCTACTTTCTGCACGAGACTAATCCGCACAACGGACTGGTACGCGACAAAACCGCGTCTGATTGGCCGGCCAGCATTGCCGCTACCGGACTGGCCCTGGCCGGCTATCCCGTCGTGGTCGAGCGCGGCTTCATCACGCGCGCGACAGCGATCGAGCAAATCCTTGCCACGTTGCGTTTTTTCTGGACCAGTCCGCAAGGCTCCGCGCCAGACGCTACCGGCTGCCATGGGTTTTACTATCATTTTCTCGACATGCAGACCGGCCGGCGCGCCTGGAACTGCGAACTCTCGACCGTGGACAGCACCATTCTGCTCGCCGGTGCGCTGACTGCCGCCGTGTATTTTGACGCCGATACGAATGAGGAAAAGGAAATCCGCACCCTTGCCGACGCGCTTTATCGCCGCGCGGACTGGTCATGGGCGCAAAACGGAGGGATGACAGTCACCCACGGATGGAAACCCGAAAGTGGATTTTTGGGATGGCGTTGGCAGGGCTACGACGAGGCACTGGTGCTGTATATCTTAGGACTTGGCTCGCCTACACATCCGTTGCCAGAGGAGAGCTACGCGGC
>CATPBQ010000164.1 GCA_955652795.1 uncultured Steroidobacteraceae bacterium
CCCCGCGAGCGCTGAGGGCGCGCCGGCGGCGCCGGCCGTGCTGAGCCTGTCCGGGCTCACCGTCACCTTCGACACGCCCCGGGGCAGCATCACGGCCGCGCGCGAGATAAACCTGGCGGTCGAGCGCGGCGAGTGCCTGGGGGTGGTCGGGGAATCCGGCGCCGGCAAGAGCCAGGTGTTTCTCGCCGTGATGGGGCTGCTGGCGGGGAACGGCCGTGCGCAAGGCAGTGCCCGCTTCCTGGGCACCGAGCTGCTGGCGCTCGCCCCCGCGGCACTGGATCGCGTGCGCGGCGCGGGTATCGGCATGGTATTCCAGGATCCGATGAGCTCGCTGACCCCGCACCTTGCCGTGGGCGAGCAGATCGCCGAAGTCATCAGCCGCCATCGGGGAGTTGCGCGGGCCGAGGCGCGCACTGGAGCGCTCGCGCTGCTGCGGCGCGTGCAGGTCTCCGATCCTGAGCGGCGCATGCAACAGTATCCGCACGAGCTCTCCGGAGGCATGTGCCAGAGAGTGATGATCGCGATTGCGCTGAGCAGCGAGCCGCAGCTGCTCATCGCGGATGAGCCGACCACGTCCCTCGATGTCACCATCCAGGCGCAGATCCTCGCGCTCCTCGCGCAGCTCAAGCGCGAGCGCGGAATGGCCATGGTGCTCATTACCCACGACCTGGGGGCCGTGGCCGGTGTTGCCGACCGAGTGGCGGTCATGCGCGAGGGGAGCATCGTCGAAACGGGCCCGGTCGCGGCGGTCCTCAAGGCGCCGCGCGATCCCTACACCCGCACTCTGGTGCGCGACACGCCGCGCCTGGACGCCGGCACTGATGCCGCAGGCGCGCAGGCTCCCGGGACATCTCCGGCGCGGCGGGCCGCGGCCCTGACGCTCACGGACGTGAGCGTACGCTTCGATGTCGGCCGCGGCTGGTTCGGCCCACGCGCACAGCTCTCGGCCGTGAGCGCGGTCAGTCTCGAGCTGCACGCCGGTGAGTCGCTCGGAGTGGTGGGTGAATCCGGCTGCGGCAAGTCGACGCTGGTCCGTGCCGCGCTGCAGCTGCTGCGACCCGACGCCGGTCGCGTGGTGTGGATGGGTCAGGCGCTCGGGGATTTGCCGAACAGCGCGCTGCGCGCGCTGCGGCGCGATCTGCAGATCATCTTCCAGGATCCGCTGGGGAGCCTGGATCCGCGCATGACGGTTGCCCAGATCGTGGGCGAGCCGCTGCAGGTGCACGCGCGCGAGCTCGACGCCGGCGCGCGCGCCGCCGAGACCGCGGCGGTGCTGCGCCGGGTGGGACTGGCGCCGGAGCTCGCGAGTCGCTACCCGCACGAGTTGAGCGGCGGACAATGCCAGCGCGTCGGCATCGCACGCGCCATGATCCTCAAACCTCGTCTGCTCATTTGCGATGAGCCGGTCAGCGCGCTGGATATTCCGACCCAGCAGCAGATCGTGAGGCTGCTTGCGCAACTCAAGCGCGAGTCGGGCATGTGCCTGCTGTTCGTCAGCCACAACCTGGCGCTGGTGAGGCAGCTGTGCGAGCGCGTACTGGTGCTGTATCTCGGGCGCATGATGGAGCTCGCACCCTCGCAGGGCCTGTACACGCGGCCCCTGCATCCCTACACCCGCGAGCTGCTGAGCGCGGTTCCCATCCCCGACCCCGAAATTCAGCCGGCGCGCCTGGCACGCGCGCGGGCCGGCGAGCCGCCCTCACCGCTGTCGCCGCCGAGCGGCTGCGTGTACCGCACCCGCTGTCCCCACGCGGCCCCGGTGTGCGAGGAGCGTATCCCCGCCTGGGAAGAGCTGCCGGACGCGCGCCGCGTGGCGTGTCACCGCTGGCGCGAGCTTCCTTGTAGTGACCCCGAGGTATAGTCAAGCGGTCACTTGAGTATGGCGTCCATCAATGGTTAGAGCGCGTGTCACGGCATGCCAAGCTGGGCCACGACGGGAACCTGAGGAGGACTGCTGTTATTCTTCGCCCATGATGACCGAACCGAGTATCCGCCCCAGCGACAGCCTGAAACATGTGCGTTATGAGATCCGTGGGCGCCTCGCCCGGCGTGCCCACGAGCTCGAGCGCCAGGGCTACGAGATCGTCTCGCTCAACATCGGCAACCCCAGAGCCTTTGGCCTGCGTACGCCGGAGACCATGCGACTCGCCATGATCGAGAACCTGGCGGAGGCAGAAGGGTACTGCCACCAGAAAGGCATCTTTCCGGCGCGCGAAGCGGTCGTCATGCAGCAGCAGGCCCGGGGCATTACCGGCGTCACGGCCGAGGAGGTCTTCATCGGCAACGGCGTGAGCGAGCTCATCGACCTGGTGCTGCGCGCGCTGCTCAACGAGGGCGACGAAGTGCTGGTGCCGAGCCCGGACTATCCCTTGTGGACCGCGGCCGTCACCCTCAACCGCGGCCGCGCCGTGCACTATCCCTGCCGCCCCGAGAACGCATTCGTGCCCGACCCGCAGGAAGTGGCGCAGCTGGTGACGCCCAGGACGCGCGCCATCGTCATCATCAATCCCAACAATCCCACCGGGGCGGTCTATCCGCGTGCGGTTCTGGAGGCGCTCGCGCAACTGGCGGAGCGCCGCGGTCTGATCGTGTTCAGCGACGAGATCTACGATCAGATGACTTACGACAGCGCCGAGTTCGTGCCCATGGCGACCCTGGTGCGCGATACGCTGTGTGCGACACTCTCGGGCTTGTCCAAGGTCTATCGCGCCTGCGGCTATCGCGTGGGCTGGGCGGTGTTCTCCGGACGCACCCATGCGGCGGCCGATTATCTGCACGCGCTGGAGCTGCTCGCATCGCTGCGCCTGTGCAGCAATGTGCTGGCGCAGTGGGCGGTGCAGACCGCGCTCGGTGGTCACCAGAGCATTCGTGAACTGGTCTGCCCCGGCGGGCGGCTGCACGACTCGCGCGCCGCGATCCTCACGGCGGTGCAGGGGAGCGACTTTCTCACGCTCGCCCCTCCCGGGGGGGCGATGTACGCCTTCGTGGGCGTGGAGACGAGCGCGCTGCCGGATTTCGACGACCAGCAATTCACCCTCGACCTGCTCGAGCAGAAGCACGTGCTGGTCGCGCCCGGCGTCAGCTTCAACGTGCCGTACCGCAATCACTTCCGCATCACCAACCTCCCGGATGCGGCCACGCTCCGGGACGTCTTCGGTCGCATCGAGGAGCTGCTGAGCGCCTACGCGGCCGCGACCCGCGAGAGCTTCGGTGCCGAGGGCCCGGCGAGCAACGTGGTGAGCGCCACCTCGCGCTTCAAGTAACTTATCTAAAGAGTTCCTAATAGCCTGTTTTGTTTAGGCTTCCAACCGACGTAACGGAGCATCTGCGCGATCACGGCACCCTCGTCGTGCCGTCCCCGCAGCGAGCGCACACGGTGCGGCTCGCGCACGCAGCCGCGGCGCTGGAGGCGGGCAAGCGCGTCTGGGCGAGCGCCGATGTGCAGCCGAGCGCGGTGTGGCTGCGGCAGGAGGCACAGCGCTGCGCAGCCGCGCACGCAAGCGAGTGGCCGCGGCTGCTCACGCCCGCCGAGGAGTGGTTCCTGTGGCGGCAGTACGCGGCGCAGGCCACACGCCGCTTCGCGCTCGTGAACGGCGGCGCGCTGGCCGAGTCGCTGCAACACGCGAGTGAGCTCGCCGCGCACTACGGTATCGCGCTCAAGGCCGGCTCCCCTGACAGCGAGGCGACACTCCTGTATGAGGCCCAACAGGTGTTTGACGAGCGCTGTCGCTCGCTGCGCGCGGCGAGCGTGGGCTCGCTCCTGGATCGGATGACGGCGGGCGCAGGCGCCGGCCGCGCGCCGCTGTTGCGGGGCTTCGATACGCCCCCGCCGCGCCTGCAA
>CATPBQ010000165.1 GCA_955652795.1 uncultured Steroidobacteraceae bacterium
ATCGAGGCGGGGGCCGACGTCAATCGCCCGGTGGGGGCGGCGGGGTACACCCCGCTCATGCTCGCCGTCGCCGGGCAGTCGAAGACCGCCACCCAGGCCGTACTCAAGCGCGGGGCGGACGTGAATGCCCGTAACCAGGGCGGCATCACGGCGCTCATGATCGCGGCGGCCGCCGACCGGCCAGAGCTCGTGGCACTGCTCGTTGAGGCGGGTGCGAACATCTCCGCCCAGAGCGAGACGGGTGAGACGGCGCTGTCGATCGCGCGGGCGAAGGATTATCAGGCCGTGATGAAGCTGCTCGAGCAGCAGCGCTCGCCGACGACCTGACGCAGCGCGCCTCCGGGATGCGAGGTGGGTCTTGGCAAAGTACGCACTGCTCAGCCGCTTATTCCTGCTCGCGATTCCGCTCGCGATCCCGGTCCTCGGCGCCGAGCAGCCCAAGGCGCCACCGGCAGCGCCGGCGGCACCGGCAGCCCCCGCCAATGCCATGAAGCCTGCGGATCGCGTCGAAGCGACGCCCAAGGGGAAGCTCAAGAATCCGTACACCGACGACAACACCGCGATCGTCGAGGCCGGGCACAAGCTGTACATGGGCTACGCTTGCAACGGCTGCCACGGCGGCAATGGCGGTGGTGGCATTTGCCCGCCTCTGATCAACGACGTCTGGGTGTACGGTGGGGATGATGACACGCTCTTCCGGCTCGTTGCGCTGGGGAGCGACGTGCTGCAGAGCAAGGGCTACACGCGCATTGGCATGGAGAACGTCGTCGCACCCATGCCGCCGATGGGCGCGATCGTCGCGACCGACGACGACCTGTGGCGGATACTGACCTTCATCCGTGCCAGCTTTCACGGGGCACCGGAGAACAAGTTCGGCCAGCCACCGGAAAAGGTACCGGCCAATCCATAGTCGCTGCGGCGTCTGCGCCAGATCTGGCATCGTCCTGTGGCACGAGCGGCGCAGGCCGCTGGGCGCCGCTGCGGCTACTGCGCTTTGACCTGCGGCAAGTCACTGCAGAGAAAGGGGGTCCTGGGTCCCTCAGGCGCTGGCACGCGGAATGCTAGGAGCCAAGCCCTGGCGCGCCATAACCTCAAGGTCTGACCGAGGAGATCCCGCCGTGAAATCCAGAGCCGCCGTCGCCTGGGCTGCCGGTCGGCCACTGTCGATCGAGGAAGTGGACGTGGCGGCGCCCAAGGCGGGCGAGGTCCTGGTCAAGATCGTCGCGACCGGGGTCTGCCACACCGACGCGTTCACGCTCTCCGGGCGCGACCCGGAGGGTCTGTTCCCCGCGATTCTCGGTCACGAGGGCGGAGGCATCGTCCAGGAGGTGGGAGGCGGTGTCACGAGCGTGAGGGCCGGCGACCACGTGATCCCGCTTTACACACCCGAGTGCGGCGAGTGCAAATTCTGCCGCTCAGGGCGGACCAATCTCTGCCAGAAGATCCGCGCCACGCAGGGCAAGGGGCTCATGCCCGACGGCACCACCCGTTTCTCGGCCAAGGGCAAGCCCGTGCTGCACTACATGGGCACCAGCACATTCTCGGAGTACACGGTGCTGCCCGAAATCGCGGTCGCGAAAGTCAATGCGCGGGCGCCGCTCGACAAGGTCTGCCTGCTTGGCTGCGGCATCACGACCGGCATCGGCGCGGTGCTGAACACGGCTAAGGTGCGACCGGGCTCCTCCGTCGCCGTATTCGGGTTGGGGGGCATCGGGTTGTCGGTGGTGCAGGGCGCCGTGATGGCCAAGGCCGCGCGGATCATCGCCATCGACACAAACCCCGGGAAATTCGCGATGGCCAAGTCCCTCGGCGCCACCGATTGCGTGAACCCCAAGGACCACAGCGAGCCCATTCAACAGGTCATCACCGACATGACCGACGGTGGGGTCGACTACTCCTTCGAATGCATCGGCAACGTCAACGTCATGCGCTCCGCGCTCGAGTGCTGCCACAAGGGCTGGGGGGAGTCCACCATCATCGGCGTCGCGGGCGCGGGCGAAGAGATCCATACCCGCCCGTTCCAGCTGGTCACCGGCCGCGTCTGGCGCGGCTCGGCGTTCGGCGGCGTAAAGGGCCGCTCGCAGCTGCCGGGGTTCGTAGACCGCTACCTCAGCGGGGAGATCAAGATCGACCAGATGGTCAGCGAGGTGCTGCCGCTCGAGGAGATCAACCGGGCGTTCGACCTGCTGCACGAGGGCAAGGTCATCCGCTCCGTCATCCGGTTCTGATCGGCGCGCGACTTGCCGCACACCGGTCAGGCAGGGGAGCTTCACCTGTGGCGGGACGCATCAAAAACACGCAGTACGCGCTGCAGCAATTTCCAGTGCTGTCGGCGACGGCCCGTTTGCAGTAGCCTGACGCATAAGAAGACCGGGAAAAGGATGTCTAGAGGTCGTCGGGTCAATCACGTTCCGGATGGGCGGAAATGCTCGGGGCACCGACATAGGTGGGGCCCGGATGAGCGTTCGGGGGGCGCCACCATGCAAACGCGACTAAACACGCAGAGCCACGCGGACCTGATTCGCAGTGTCCTCGCCGGACACGGGGCGGGGCTGCCGATCGATGAGGTCATACGGCGCTCGTGGAGCCGCTGTCTCACGACCTACGCGCTGGATCCCTATCAGAGCAAGCGGCCGAACACCGTCGAGCACGCCGACCTGCAGGCACGCAGGCAGCGCATCGGTGCCGTGCTGCCGATCGCGCGCATCGAGATGGAAGGGCTCAGCAAGCTCATGCTGCATTCCGAATACAGCATCATGCTGACCGACCGCGATGGCGTCATCCTCAGCTACGTTGTCGATCCCGGTTTTGCGGCCACGGCACGTCGCTGCGGATTCCGCGAAGGCGTAGTGTGGAGTGAACAGGAACTGGGCACGAACGGCATGGGGACATGCCTGACGACGCAACGGCCGATCGTCATCCACCGCGCCGAGCATTTCCTCGCCCAGAACATACAGCTCACCTGCTCCGCGGCCCCGATTTTCGACATGCGCGGGCAGCTGCTCGCCGCGCTCGACATTTCCGGCGCTTCCGTCAATGCGCAGACCCATACGCTTGCGCTGGTCGACATGGCGGCGCAGAACGTGGAGAACCGCGCACTCCTCGGTGCCTGCAAGGAGTACTACGTGCTGCGCTTCCACCGCTGCGCGGAATTCGTCAGCACGCCGGGGGAGGGCGTGGTCGCCTTCGACGAGCAGGGCACCATCAAGGGTGCGAACCGCAGTGCGCTGGAGCTGTTGAGAGTTCGCGATCACGAGGCCCTGTGCGGGCAGCGCGTGGACCACGTCTTCGAAACGAGCCTCGCGGCCTTCCTGCAACTCGCCGCGCGGCACAGGTTCCGCCCGGAGCCCCTGCCGGCGCCCTTGGGGCGGCGGCCGTGGTTCGCCATGGTCCAGGCGCCGGTGGAATCGCCGCGGCGGGCGATACCTGCGGCCGGGACCGCGCCGAACGCACCGCAGGCGCCGGAGTCGGACGCATTGCAGTGCCTGCAGTCCATCGATCCGGTGATGCAGCAGAGCGTGGAGGTTCTGCGCCGCGTCGTCGATCGCGACATCTCGGTGCTGCTGCTCGGGGAAACGGGCACCGGCAAGGGTTACTGCGCGCGCGCCATCCATGCCGCCAGCCGCCGCGCCGAGAAGCCGTTTCTGTCGGTGAACTGCGGCGCCATCCCCGAGCCGCTGATCGAGAGCGAGCTGTTCGGCCACAAACCCGGCGCCTTCACCGGTGCCGCCCGCGATGGCAGCATGGGTCGCATCCTGCAGGCGAACGGCGGCACGCTCTTCCTCGACGAGATCGGCGACATGCCGCTGCCGCTGCAGGCACGCCTGCTGAACGTCATCGAGGACCGCGAGGTGCTGCCCCTGGGCGGAACCAAGGCGACTCCGGTCGACGTGCGCATCATCAGCGCCACGCAGCACGACCCCGTGGAGCTGATCGCCAAGGGGCAGTTCCGCGATGACCTGTACTATCGCCTGAACGGCATCACCGTGCGCATGCCCCCGGTGCGCCAGCGCGCGGACATCCCCGATCTGATCCGCAAGCTGGTACGCACCGAAGCGGGACCCGAGAACGTGGTCGACTTCGACGCGGGGCTGCTCGAGCGGCTAGCCAGGTATTCCTGGCCGGGCAACGTGCGCCAGCTGCGCAACGTGGTGCGCACGATGCTGGCGCTACGCAGCAGCAATCACCTGACACTCGCCGATTTCAGCGACAGCTGGCTCACCGGCGCCACGCGCACCGAAGAGCCGACGGCGCAGTCCGGCAGGCCCGACCAAGCCGACCTCGAGAACGTACTGAGCAGCGCTGAATGCGACGCGCTGCGCCGCACGCTCGAGGCGTTCCACTGGAACATCAGCGCCGCGGCCTCGCGCCTGCACCTCAGTCGGCGCACGCTATACCGAAAGATGCACCGGCACGGGCTGGTACGGCACCCGCCGACGGCGCTCGCCATCGCGGGTCGCGAGCGCGACGGCGGTCATGACGACAACGACGCACGGGCGACGCCCAGGGGCCCGGCGGACACAGGCTCACGCGGGAGGTAAATCGCTCGCGTGGGAGAGTCGACAATTCAGAGCGGAATTTTCAAGCGAGGCAGGATCTATGGCAGTTTCAATTCACCCTTCCGTTGACAACGGCGTAAAGAAAGGCAATCCCAACTTCGCCGGTGGTACCCTGACCTGCAAGTGCACCGAGGCGCCGGTCACGGTCAGCATCGGGTCGAACGTGGCGTTTAATCATGCGTGCGGCTGCACCAAGTGCTGGAAGCCCAAGGGCGCCGTGTTCTCGGTCGTCGCGGTGGTGTCGCGGGATAAGCTCGCTGTCACAGCCAACGGCCAGAAGCTCAAGATCGTCGACGCGAGTGCGACGATTCAGCGCTACGCCTGCACCGGCTGCGGCGTGCACATGTACGGCCGCATCGAGAACAAGGGCCACCCCTTCCATGGGCTCGACTTTGTCCATGTCGAGCTGTCGAAGGAGAGCGGCTGGGAAGAGCCGAGGTTCGCGGCTTTTGTCTCCTCGATCATCGAGTCCGGTGCGAAGCCCGACCAGATGGCAGGCGTGCGCGCGCGGTTGAAGGAGCTCGGTCTTGAGCCCTACGACTGTCTGTCGCCGGCGCTGATGGACCTGATCGCGACCCATACTGCCAAGGCCAAGGGCGTCCTCGCGGCCTGAGTCCACGAGGACGGGTCAGAACGTCCCGGCCACGGAGAACGGGCGCCGGCCGGTGGCGTCCGGCGAGCCGAGATAGCGGATGTTGTTGACGAGCTCGGGCGCCGCGCCGGAGCGCGGCGCGACCTGCCCTTCGAGGTCGAAGCCGGGCTGACGCGTCAGGCGCAGCGAGCCCTCGACGGCGAGTGGGCCGTCGAGGTCGCGCAGCTTGCCGGTCGGTTCGCCGCTGCCTCCGGGAAAGGTCAGCACGTAGCTGCCCAGCGGGGTCGCCGTGCCGCTGCGATCTTCGAGGTCGTGCGCTTCGATGCGCCCCTGAAGCTCCGTGATGATGCCGTGCTCGATCTGCGCCAGCGCGAGATCCAGATGCGCGCTGCCATGCAGATCCGGCGGCAGCCCGGGGATGAGCGCCGGATCGAGGGGCAGGTTGGCCACGAGATGGCGGAGCGTGACGCGCTGCCCAAGGCCGAACTCCACCTCCGCATCCAGGGTGCCTGCGCCGCGTGTAACGGTGATGTGGGCGGCGAGCTTCCCGAGGAGGAGCCGCAACGGGTGCAGCTCCCAGCTGACATCCCCCACTGGCGTGCGCTGCACGGCCAGACCGGTGCAGACTCCGCTCCAGAGCGAACCATCGACACTGGCGCAGGAGGAGCCTTGCGCGCCCGCCAGGATGATCCAGGCGGCCGGCATGCGGGCGAGGAGAATGGCCGCAAAAGCGACCACCGCCAGCAGCGCGATCCAGATC
>CATPBQ010000166.1 GCA_955652795.1 uncultured Steroidobacteraceae bacterium
CGTTCTGCGTCCCGCAGCCGACCCCGGGGTCTGATCTTCTTGACACCCTCGGCGATCGGCTGATGTATCGATTGGCCCGCTTCGTGGACGCGGAGGGTGGCCCACAACACTTCCTAGTGACTCATAACGTCAACGACACCGTAGCTGTGGGAGCGAGGTGGTATGAATTCCGGGCCCCGCATGGCTCGACCAGCTTGACCTTGCACCAGAGTGGGCAGACCCCGGACGACAGACACTACCGCTGGATGGGCTCGATCGCCATGGATAAACACGGGGATATCGCACTCGGATACAGCCGCTCGAGCGCGCGCGAAGAAGATTTCCCGTCGATCTATTTCTCCGGGCAGACGGCCGGCGATCCGCTGGGCACGACCGAGCAGGAAGCGCTGATCAAACGAGGCCATGGCTCACAGTTGAACTCCTTCGGTCGTTGGGGCGACTACTCGAGCATGGCTCTCGATGGCGCGGACTCGTGCACGTTCTGGTACACCAACCAGTATTACCCGGCGGACGGCACGCGCGCCTGGGCCACGTGGATCGCGTCGCTTAAGTTCCGGACGTGCCGCCCAGGTGAGGGAGACTGACACACTACTGCATCGACGCGGCCAGCTTATGGCGCGATTCTGCCGGACTTAGTCGTATGATCGGCTTGCCAGAGGAATATAAGGTCCGGATCGCTAGCGAGTTGCCGAATATCTAGGCCAAAAAAGGCGCTCCTCCTTTGGAGCGGTTCGAGCGAAACGCGAACCGTTTCAAGGGGGGAGCGCCGGTTTCTCTCAGCTGCTCGCCGACGGTCACTGTGAGACATGTGATGTTCGCGCGGTTGGCGGGTGTATCGCTAGACGGTCTTCGGCCGACGCTTACCCCAAGGTGCTCTTACGATTCCGACGTCTGCTGACGGTCGGTGCGTCTGTCCGGAGTGGGCACATTGCTGACGGTTCGTGCGAGCTGGCTAAGTGGTAGCGCAGGCGCGATTCGCTTAATTCCTACTCGCCCGCCCCTGGTCACGCCCTGGCGCTGCCGATAGGACTCTTCCCGGAGATCTGCCGCTGGTACGAGGCTTGGCCTTACTGCCTGCTTGACGGAAGGCGCTTGCGGCAAGAGATGCCGCGCTGGCGTCGTGTCGCTCCAAGAGGGCGATGAGGTGACGCCCGTCAAAGGGCCTGTCAGCCATGAGCCCGCAATCTCCAGTTGGGCCGGTGTATCCCCGGGTGTAGCCCGGATCACCTATACCGTTGATTGCGCTCAGCTAAATTAATGGTGCCGAGACATACGAACAGAATCCGCACCGACCCTATCTTACGCTGTACCCGCGGCCCTCAAGGCAGGCGCGCAGCGCGCGCTGATAGTCCGCGCGCTTCTCGCCCGCCTGCTCGGGCGGCACACCGCCGGCGGACTGGGTCGGGTCGAACCCGGTCTGCGAAGACGCCCACTTGTGACACTCGTACTTGTCGCTCGCCTGCTGATCCGCGGGCTGACCGTTCTGCGGATAGATGAACAGCTCGTCGCTCGGTGGTGCCTGGGTGCTCGCACCCTGCTCATTCGGCGGGTCTACGACCTCGTAGCCATCTTGTCCGTCGCGCCATACATAGTAGGTGTCGTTGGCGTAGTAGTACGGCAGCCCGCCGACCCACAGCGTGGTGTAAAACGGCGGCAGCACCGGGACGAACACACCAATGGGCGCCGCCACGACCACGAAGCTTGGGCCGCGCGGCGCGTACCACACCCCGCCCGAGTAAAAGAAGCGCCCGCCCGCGCGGCTCACCATGAAGGGCCTTCCAGGCATCTCGCGCACGAATCCGCCGTGGTCGGGGTAGTAGTGGTTGTGGCTGTGGCGCACGTCGAAATGCTCGGCGCGCGCACCTCCATGGCGGCCAGGCTCATCGGGCCGCACCGCAGCCGTCGCGCTCAGTGCCAGGGCCACGACCGCCGCGCCGCACGCCCAGGCAACAACGCTCTTCATGAGCTCACCGCACGCTGTAACCGCGCGCGTCCAGGCAGGCGCCGATGGCGCGCCGGTAATTGGCCGCCTTCTGCTCCTGCAGGGCGGCCTGGCGCCGATCGTTCACGACCACGGTGCGCGTCTCCTGGGCGTTGGCAGCGTCACTGACGCTACCGATTGCGCCGCCGACCACCGCGCCCGCCAGCGCGCCCGTGGCGGCCTCCCACGGCCTGGAGATCGCCGCGCCGATGATGGCGCCGGTCACCGCGCCCACCGCGGTGCCGGTTCCCGCAGGTGGCCCTGCTGATACGACACGCACGCGCTCGTGCGGCGGCACTCCCGGGGCACTCGGATCAAAGCCGGTCTGCTGAGTAGCCCTCTGGCTGCACTCGTAGTGGTCGCGATCCTGCTGCTGCGGCGCCTGGCCGTGCAGTGGGTACGCATAAACATCGGCGCTCGGCGGCGGCGCCTCGACCCGCGGCGGCGGCGGCGGCGGCCGCGGCGGCGGCTGCACTACGCAACCTGCCAGCAGCAAGCCGGCCAGGGACGTAGCCGCCACCCAGGCCAGCGTCGTGCGAATGCTCGTTTGGGTTCGGTTCGTCATCGGGCCTGTTCCCTTGAAACGCACTGCTTCCGGAAAGAACGCTGATTGCGGGCTCGCGGTTGACAGTTCAGGACCCCCGCAAACACGCCGGATTGGACGCCGGCGCAACCCGCAAGTTCCGGCGGCCCCGGTCGGGCAGCCACTGTGAACAATTGTTAAGGCGCCTTAGCGCCTGCACACACCTCTTGAGTGTAGCGCTTCAGCGCACCGGCGCAGTCATCAGCGCCGTGACCCGCTCGAGATCCGCGAGCGTGTTCACGTCCGGACCGGGGGCTTCGAGGGCCTCGGCGATGTGGACCGCCAGGCCGTGTTCGAGCGCGCGCAACTGCTCGAGTCTCTCGCGCGCCTCGAGCGCACCGAGGGGAAGCTGCGCGAGGCGCAGGAGCGAGCCCACGCGATAGGCGTAGATGCCGACGTGGCGGCGCGCGCCGCCGCAGTCGCGCTGACTGGCGAGGCCCGCGGGCGCGCTGTCGCGATTCCAGGGAATCGGCGCGCGGCTGAAGTACAGTGCCCGCCCCGATGCATCGGTCACGACTTTCACCGCGTTAAGATCCAGCAGCTCCAGCACCGAGGTGATCGGGGTGGCGAGCGTGCCGACATCCGCCTGCGGGTGCGCCTGCAGGAGGGCTGCCACCTGGCCGATGAGCGCCGGGGGAATGAGCGGCTCATCGCCCTGAACGTTCACCACGATGTCATCCTGCGGCCAATGGCGCGCGCGCGCGACTTCGGCGATGCGATCGGTGCCCGAGGCGTGGGTGCGGGCGGTCAACACCGCCTCGGCACCGAAAGCGCGCGCGGCGCTGACAATCCGCTCATCGTCGGTGGCGATCAGCACCTCGCGCGCCCCCGCCGCGCAGGCACGCTCGTAGACCCACTGCACCATGGGCTTGCCGCCGATCGGCCGCAGCACCTTGCCCGCCAGGCGCGCCGAGGCATGACGCGCTGGTATGATCACCCGGAACACGCGTCGCCCTCAGCTCAACGCTCGAGCAGAGGATCGTCGGCGGCGAGCTGGCGCGCCTCTTCCTCCAGCATCACGGGCACCGCGTCGCGGATCGGATAAGCGAGACGATCCATGCGGCATACCAGCACCTGCGCCTCGCGCTGGAACTTGAGCGGCCCCTTGCACACTGGACAGGCGAGTATCTCGAGCAGGCGGGCATCCATCAGATCTGACCTCCGGCGACGCTGGTGGGGCGCACCTTCGCCAGCACACGCGCCAGCAACTCCTGCGCCTCGGCAGCGCTGAACTGCGCGGCGACCGGGACATACCACAGCCGCGGATTGGCGAACGCCACGCATTTTACGGCATCTTTCTCGGTCATGAGCACCGGCAAGCCATCGGCGAACGCCAGCTCCGGGGCCGCGAAGCGATGATGGTCGGCAAAGGCGTGTTCGATGACCTCGATACCGTGCGCGCGCAGCTCGCGAAAGAAACGTGCCGGATTGCCGATCCCGGCAACTGCGTGCACGCGCTGTCCGCGGAAAGCCTGCAGCGCGCGCGGGGTCTCCTGTGCGTCGAGCCTCACGGCCTCCTGCGCTACCAGGCGCATTTCGAGCGCCGGGAACGTCGGCAACGCTGCGCTGAGCGAACCGTGCTCGGGCGCGCCGTTCATCACCAGCGCGTCGGGTTGCGGCAAACGCGCGAGCGGCTCACGCAGCGGGCCTGCCGGCAGCACCCGGCCATTGCCAAAGCCGCGCGCGCCGTCGATCACCACGATCTCGCAATCACGACCCAGGCGCAGATGCTGCAATCCGTCGTCCGCGAGAATGACATCGGCGCCTCCTGCGACCAGCGCGCGCGCGCCGGCGACGCGATCCCTGGCGACGATGGTCGGACAGGCGGTGCGGCGCGCGAGGATGAGCGGCTCGTCGCCGACCTGCCGCCAGTCGGAAGTCGACTGCACGGCGCGCGGCCCGGCGCCGCGGCGCCCGTAGCCGCGTGACACGATGCCCACCTTCAGTCCCTGGGCGAGCAGCTGCCGCGCGAGCCAGATGGTGAGCGGCGTCTTGCCGGTGCCACCGACCGTGAGATTGCCCACCACCACCACCGGCTTGCCGGCACGCTGCGTGCGCACCCAACCCGACACATAGGCGCGGCGGCGCGCGCGCATCAGCGCGCCATACAACCAGGCCAGCGGCCCCAACAGCGAGGGGCGCGCGCTCTCGCGATACCAGAGCTCGGTGAGCCGCTGCTCCATCGCCTCTGGCCCCGTCAGGTCGAGAACTGCAGGCGGTGCAGCTGCGCGTACAGGCCGCCGTGCGCCAGCAGTTGCACGTGCGTGCCGCTCTCGGCGATCGCGCCCGCTTCGAGGACGATGATCCGGTCGGCCTGCTCCACGGTGGACAGGCGATGGGCGATAATGAGGGTGGTGCGGTTGCGCACCAGCTGCGCCAGCGCCGCCTGGATGTGCCGCTCGGCCTCGGTGTCGAGCGCGGAGGTCGCCTCGTCCAGGATCAGGATCGGCGCGTCCTTCAGCAGCGC
>CATPBQ010000167.1 GCA_955652795.1 uncultured Steroidobacteraceae bacterium
GCCCGAAGCCTACCGCCCCGATGCTGGCGAATGAGGGCGTCGGATAGCGGTCGGGAATGAGGCCGTTCTTGGGATTGCCGGTCTCCCAGAAGAAGCGGAACGTACGCTCCTCGAGATCCGCAAAGAACGGATCCAGGGCCGCGGTATGTGCATCACGCAGCACGCCGGTTGAATCCGGCGCAGGCGCTGCCGAACTCACGGGGTGCGGATCACGCAGCACACCGATTGCCTCCGGCGCCGGCGTTGCCGAATTGCCGGTGAGCCCGAAGCCTCCCGGCGCGATGCTGGCGAGCGGGGGTATCGGATAGCGCTCGGGAATGAGGCCATCCCTGGGATTGCCGGTCTCCCAGAAGAAGCGGAACGTACGCTCCTCAAGATCCGCAAAGAACGGATCCAGGGCCACGGGAAGCGGATGACGCAGCACGCCGATTGAATCCGGCGCAGGCGTTGGCGAACGGGCGGTGGCATCCGGCGCCGGCGTTACCGAATTGCCGGCTACGCCGGCGCGACCGCACAACACGGCACAGCACGCCATCAGTAGCGGCAATACGAGCGGTCCCCGGCGTCGGGATCCGGCCGCGCGCGTCGGTTCGTGGCTGCCCATCACGCGCCTGCCTCCTCGCACGGTGTGCGACGCCGTGAAGCGGCGCCGCACGAGGCACGCACGACCAGCTCGACCGGCACCGTCTCAATTGATGAGCGCCCGGCGGCGTTCGGGTCGGCGATGGACACGATCAGGCTCTCGAGTGCGCGCCGCCCCATCGCCGCGACGTCGACGCGCACCGTCGTCAGCGGCGGACTGACGAAGCGGGCGAGCGGAATGTCATCGAAACCGCCGAGCGCGATATCGTGCGGAACCCGGACACCGGCTTCCGTGAGGGCAAACAGGCACCCGATCGCCATGGTGTCGTTCGCCGCAAAGACCGCTTCCGGCCACGGATGGGTCGCGGCGAGCGCCCGGCCCGCCAGATACCCCGACTCTTCGGTGAAATCCCCATCAATCACCCGCGGCACGCCGTCGGCGGCGAGGCCCGCACGATAGCCGCGCTCACGCTCCAGCGATTGGAAGTCGTTCGCCGGGCCGCGGATGTGGGCAATATCGTGATAGCCAGTGGCCACCAGGTGAGCGGTCATGGCGCGCGCACCACCGAAATCATCAACCACGAACGCCGCCCCGATGCCGGCGGGTTCGTGTGTGTTGATGAGGACCGTCGGCAATCCGCTCGGCAGCGCGTCCTCGAGGCTCGCGCCTCCGATGTACGGCGACATCATCAGCAGACCGTCGACGCGCCCGTTCATCGATCGCACCGCATCGGCTGCCTCCGTGTTATTGCCATGCGTGCTGGAGACCAGCAGGTGCAAGCCGCGCGCCCGCGCCGCGCGGTCCACGCCGCGGATCAGTTCAGAGAAATACTCCCCGTGGATATCCGGCAGCAGCAGCCCGATGGTGTGGGTACGGCGGCTGATCAGGCTGCGCGCCGCAGCGTGTGGCGTGTAATGCAGCCGGCTCGCGGCGCGCAGCACGCGCTCGCGAACGTCTGCGGTCACCGAGCTGGAGTTGTTGAGGGTGCGGGATACCGAAGCAATCGAAACCCGCGCCCGCCGCGCCACGTCCTTAATCGTCGCTGCCACATGCTCTCCGCCGCAACCGCGATGAAGCCCATCCCGGCGCCAAGTAAACGTTTTCACAAAGTCTAGCCAGCGCTCCTTGCGCGTGTCAAACTCGCACTGGCCTCGAACCAAACATAATCAGGCCAAAGTGCGTGAAGGCAACGATTTTTGTGACGCTGTTCGCAAGCTTCAGCGCGATCGCAGGCTGTGCAGTGGCCCGGGCTTCGGCTGCAGACTGACCAGACGGTAGAGCTCGAGCACCTCGCGATGCGAGGCGTGATCTGGTGCGGTGCGACTCGCCGGCTCACCACGCGCGGTCACCCGTCCGGCGATGGCCCGACACGGATGGAAGGAGCATAGTCATGGCGATGATCCTGGGAATGTCCACCGGGGCCTTTACCGTTTTCCACGTGGCGATCAGCCTCATCGCCATTGCTTCGGGCGTGGTGGTCACGATCGGCCTGTGGCGCGCGCAGAGGGTGCCGGGCTGGACCACGCTCTTTCTGGTCACGACGATCGCCACGAGCGTCACCGGATTCTTCTTTCACTCGAAGAGCTTCGGCGCCCCGCACGTGGTTGGCGTCATTTCGCTCGTCATTCTCGCGATTACGCTCATCGCGCTCTACGGTTACCGGCTGGCCGGGGCCTGGCGCTGGATCTACGTGGCAGGCGCGCTCGCGGCCTTTTATCTGAATGTATTCGTGGCGGTCGTGCAGGCCTTCCAGAAGGTGCCATTCTTAAGGGCGCTCACGCCGACGGGATCCGAACCGCCCTTCGCCATCACCCAACTGCTGGTGCTGGCAGGATTCATCGCGCTCGGTGTCGCCGCGGCCAGGCGTTTTTATCCCGGCATGCCTGCGCCGGCGCATGGCTGAGGACCTCCATGGACC
>CATPBQ010000168.1 GCA_955652795.1 uncultured Steroidobacteraceae bacterium
AGCGTCAGATGCGCGATGACGTCCTGACCGGAGGAGATGCCGCCCAGCACGCCGCCCGCATGGTTGCTGCGAAAGCCCGCGGGCGTGAGCTCGTCGCGATGCTCGCTGCCGCGCTGCGTCGCGGCCCGCGTGCCGGCGCCGATCTCCACGGCCTTCACGGCGTTGATGCTCATGAGGGCGTGGGCGATGTCTGCGTCCAGTCGATCGAACACCGGTTCGCCCAGTCCCGGCGGGACGCCGCTCGCCACCACCGTGACGCGCGCGCCGATCGAATCGCCCGCACCGCGCACTTTCCATATCAGCTCCTCGAGCTCGGCGATGCGCCCGGGGTCCGGACAGAAGAACGGATTCTGGTAGGCGAATGCGGGATCCACGGCCTCGAGCATCAGCGACCCGACCTGACTCAGGTAACCGTAGATGCGCACGCCGAGGCGCGCGGCGAGATAGCGGCGCGCAATCGCCCCCGCGGCGGTCCGCATCACCGTCTCGCGCGCCGACGAGCGCCCGCCACCGCGGTAGTCGCGCACGCCGTATTTCTGCTGGTAGGTGTAGTCCGCGTGTCCTGGACGGAAGCGATCCTTGATCTTGTCGTAGTCGCGCGAGCGTGCGTCAGTGTTATCGATGAGGATGCCGATCGGGGTGCCGGTCGTGCGTCCTTCAAACACCCCCGAGAGGATGCGTACCTGGTCGGCCTCACGGCGCTGACTGACGAAATGCGACGTGCCGCTGCGGCGGCGGTCGACATCCTGCTGCACATCCGCCTCGCTGAGCTCCAGCCCCGGCGGGCAGCCGTCGACGATGCATCCCATGGCGGGCCCGTGGCTCTCGCCAAACGTGGTCACCGTGAACAGCCTGCCAATGGTGTTGCCGGACATGATCGTGCGTTGCGCCAGTGCTCGTTGCTTCGCGTCTTCAGCGCGCCGGCAGTTGCTCGCGCGAGAGCAGGAACACTCCGCCGCCACCGCGCTCGAATTCAAGCCACACGAAGGGCAGACGACGGAATGCCCGTCGCACCGCGCTCTCGGTGTTCCCCACCTCGACGATGAGCACCCCGCGCGGCCGCAAATGCCTGCGCGCTTCCCGCAGGATGATCCGTACGGAGTCGAGCCCCGCGCGGCCGGCCGCGAGCGCCACGCGCGGCTCGTGCCGGTACTCCGGCGGCAGCCCCGCAAGCTCGCGGGCGCCCACGTAAGGCGGATTGGAGACGATGATATCGTAGGTTGCGCGCCCGAGTGCGCGGAAGTGGTCGGACCTCTTCAGCCGCACCCGACGCGCGAGGCGATGACGGCGCACATTCCGGCGCGCGACTTCCAGGGCGGCATCGCAAATGTCGACGGCGTCGACCCGGGCACGCGGCAGGGCCTTGGCGCAGGCGATGGCGATGCAGCCCGAGCCGGTGCCGACATCGAGCACCCGCCGCACGCGGCGCGCATCGATCCACGGCCAAAAGCCGCGCTCGATCAGTTCGGCGATCGGCGAGCGCGGCACCAGCACGCGCGCGTCGACATGCAGCCGCACACCGGCGAACCAGCTGACGCCGGTGAGGTAAGCGGCCGGAATGCGCTCTTTTATGCGGCGTGTCACCAGCGCGCGAGCGCGCCGCTGCGCCGCCAGGCCGACGCGCCGCCCATAGGCGGTCGCGCCGCCGCCGGGCCCCGGGCGCACGGCATGCAGCACCAGTGCCGCGGCCTCGTCCCAGGCGTTGTCGGTACCGTGTCCGAAGTACACGCGCGCGCGCCGCAGCCTGCCGGCGGCGCGCGCGATCAGTGCGCGTACCGTGACCGCGCGCCTGGCACGACGCGCCGGGGCGCGTACGGCACGCGTGGCTGTATGAAATAATTCGCTCATGAGGATCGGACGCGCCCGCTTACTACTGGCCGCCGCCGCGGTGTGCGCGGCGCTGGCCGGCTACTGGATGGCGCAACAACTTGACAGGGCGAGCCCGCAGCTGGCAAGCGGCACGTGGCTGCCGCGGCCGAAACCGCTCAGCGACTTTCGGCTCACCGACACGACCGGCCGGGCCTTCACGCGGGGTGACCTCGGCGGCGGGCCGACGCTGGTGTTTTTCGGTTTCACCCACTGCCCCGACGTGTGCCCGACGACGCTGATGAAACTCGCGCAGGTCAGAAAACGCGCCGGGCTCACCGGGCTGCGGGTGTTGTTCGTCAGCGTCGACCCGCAGCGCGACACCGCCCCGCTCCTCGGCCTGTACGTGCACGCATTCGATCCCGCATTCCTCGGGCTCACCGGCGAGCCGGGGTCGATCTCGGCGCTCGCCGCCAACTTCGGCGTGGCCGTCAACCGCGTGGAGCTGCCCGGGGGCGAGTACACCATGGACCACTCCGCGGTGGTGTTCCTGCTGGATGCCCGCGCGCGCATCGCCGCGATTTTCACGCCGCCCTTCGACGTAGCGGCGCTGGCCGCGGACGTGCGCCGGGCCGCGCCCTATCTTGGCGCGCGCGACGCACGGTCGGCGACATGAGCGCGCTGGATGCCGATAGCGTAGGGGCGCGGCTGTTCGTCGCCCTGCAGTACCTGCTGCCGCAGCATTTCCTCTCGCGCCTCGCGTACCAGATCACGCGCAGCCGCGTGCCGCTCGTCAAGAACGCACTCATCAGGAGCTTCGTGCGCAGCTTCCACCCGGACATGAGCGAGGCCGAGCAGCCCGATCCGCTGCAGTACGAAAGCTTCAACGCCTTCTTCACGCGCGCGCTGCGCGCGCAGGCGCGCCCACCCGATCCCGACCCGGCGGCGCTCGTCTCCCCGGTCGACGGCACCGTGAGCCAGATCGGTCGTCTGGACGGCTCCTGGCTGGTGCAGGCCAAGGGGCACGCTTACACGCTCGAGTCGCTGCTGGCGGCGGACCTGTCCTGGGCGACGCACTTGCGGGGCGGTGCCTTCGCCACGCTGTATCTTGCGCCGCTCAACTATCACCGCGTCCATATGCCGCTGCACGGCGCTCTGCGCGCCGCGTGGTACGTGCCCGGGCAGCTGTTCAGCGTCAATGCCACCACCACCGCCGGCGTCCCCGGCCTCTTTGCCCGCAACGAGCGCGTGGTGTGCGTGTTCGGGCATGAGGCGCTGACCTTCGCCGTGGTGCTGGTGGGAGCCCTGTTGGTGGGCAGCATCGCCACCGTGTGGCACGGTGAGGTGACGCCGCGCGCCGTGCGCGGCGGTGCCGATCTGCCGCTCGATGCCAGTCGCGCGGCGCTGATTCTGGAAAAGGGCGCGGAGCTGGGCCGCTTCAACATGGGCTCCACGGTCATCCTGCTGCTGCCCCCCGGCAGTAGCGAGTGGCTGCACGGGCTCGCGCCGGGCAGCAGCGTACGGGTGGGTCAGGCGCTGGCGCGGCTCACATGACAGACGGCGGCGATGACTGGCGGCCGAGCGCCTCACGCGCCCGGCTGGCCGAGCGCGCGGCGCTGCTCGCGCGCACGCGGGAATTCTTCGCCGCGCGCGGTGTGCTCGAGGTCGACACCCCGCTACTGGTGAATGTGCCCGTGAGTGACGTGCATATCCACTGCGCCTCGGTGCAGTTTGCGTCCGCGCCGGGAGCTGCGCCGCAGCCGGCAGCGGCACCGCTGATGTTCCTGCATTCCTCGCCCGAGTACGCCATGAAGCGTCTGCTCGCCGCCGGCAGCGGCGACATCTACCAGGTCTGTCACGTCGTGCGCGGCCTGGAAAGCGGCCGCCTGCACAATCCGGAATTCACGCTGATCGAGTGGTACCGTCTCGGGTTCTCGCTGGAGGCGCTCATGGACGAGGTGGAGGCACTGGTGCGCGAGCTGCTGGGCCGGGTGAGCGCGCCGCGCGCGAGTGAGCGCATCAGTTACCGGGACGCCTTCGCGCGCGAGCTGGGGCTGGATCCGTTCAGCGCGCCCCAAGCCGCGCTCGCGCAAGCGGCGCAGCCGCTGGGGTTCGCAGGCGCCGGCGCGGACCGCGACGTGTGGCTGGAGCTGCTCATGGGTTCGCTCGTCGGCCCGCGGCTCGGCCACCAGGCGCTGACTTTCGTCCACGGGTATCCCGCGCCCCAGGCGGCGCTGGCGCGCCTGGATCCGCGCGAGCCGCGCGCGGCGCGGCGCTTCGAGCTGTACTGCGATGGCATCGAGCTCTCCAATGGCTTTCACGAACTGGCCGCGCCGAACGAACAGCGCGCACGCTTTGAGC
>CATPBQ010000169.1 GCA_955652795.1 uncultured Steroidobacteraceae bacterium
GATCTCTCCCCAGTTGCCGAATTGACGCCCGAAATCCAAACCGTAGCCGAACGTGTGTACGCGGTACTCCGCCAGCAGGGTCTGTCCCTGCAGCACGTCCACGTCGCGGCTCTGCTCCGCCACATGCGGCATGGCGAACCATCCGGAAAATCGCGCCAGCGGCAGGAACAGCTCGGTTGAGATCTGCGAGATGTTGCCGATCTGCAGGTCGGTGACCCATTCCCCGGCATTGGGGGTGATATCCGCCATCACATAACGCATGGCGGCGTTATAAGTGGAGTTGCCCTGGAAATCGTCCTGCAGGCTGAGTCCGAAACGCAGATAGTTCGGACCCTGCGAACTCGGGCGCGCATCGAGCGTCAGCCCGTAGCGGCTCTGGTCCCCGATCACGTGGTAGTCGAGCGTATCGAGGCCACCACGCCCATAGAGCGCGGTCACGCGGCGCGCGACGGCATCCGGATCGAGCGGTTTGCCGGTCAGGTCGTCGAACAGACTATTCGCGGCCGGGCCATAGCGCTCCGATCCCGGATCCACGCGCACGAAGTCGATGCGCGGCGGCGGAGCGCGTGGCGCCTCACGACGCTGCACATAGCGCTGCATGTCCTGCTCGCTCACGCTGAGCGCCGCCAGCTGCTCGGCCTTGCCGCGCGCCGCGACCTCGCCCACGCGGATCACGCGCGCGACGATGCCGAAGTCGAATGACGACGCGTTACCGAGCGCCGGCTGGATGAGAATGTCCTGCGCCGTCAGCGTGGCGAGCTGGGCCTGGGAGTTGCGCCCGATGAGAATCGCCAGCATCTGGCTGGAGATCACCGGGGCGCTGCTCAGCTGCTTGCGCGGCAGCAGCGGAAAACCCACGTCCACCACGATGACGACATCCACTCCCATGGTGCGCGCAATGTCGACCGGGACGTTGTCGGCGATGCCCCCGTCGACGAGCATGTGCCCCTCGCGCTCCACGGGCGCAAAGACCCCGGGCGCCGACAGGCTCGCGCGCATCGCGCTGGTCAAATCGCCCGAGCCCATGACCACGCTGTCGCCGCTCTCGAGATCGGTGGCCACGGCGCGGAACGGCGTCGGCAGCCGGTCGAAGTCGCTGATGCGCGCCACCGGCAGCGTCAGCCGCCGCAGCATCTGCGTGAGCCCCTGACCCTGGATCAATCCTCTCGGCAGCAGGACGCGGCCGGCGTGCACACCGAGCGGAAACTTCACCAGGAAGGTCTCATCCTCCTGCTTGCGCCGTAGCGTCAGATCCTCGCGCGGTGGCCGGTCGCGGAACGCATCCTGCCAGTTGATCGAAGTCATGATCTTCTCGACGTCGCGCGCGGACAGGCCGCTCGCGTACAGGCCGCCGACGACCGCACCCATGCTGGTGCCGGCGATCGCGTCGATCGGTACGCGCATCTGCTCCAGAATCTTCAGGACTCCGATATGCGCCGCTCCGCGCGCGCCACCACCCGAAAGTACCAGGCCCACACGCGGCCGGTGGGCAGTGGCCTGCGCGGCGCCGGGCTGATCGGCGTCACTCTGAGCGTGGCTGATGACGGGAGCCGCGAGCGACTGAACTGCGAGGATGAGACTCAGTACCCCGAGACGGGGCGTGACCGCCCGTGTTGAACTCACGTGGCGAAGAATACCAGCATGCGGGCGCGGGTGCGCTGAGGCTCGCGATTGACGCACAGCATCGCGGATAATGCCCGCCATGATGCGGTCCTGCGTTGTAGCCGGCGTGGCGGCGCTGTGTATCGGCGCTTCTCCCGTTGCGCTCGCGCAGTCCCCGGATGCCAGCGACTGGGGCTACTACGGCGGCGATGCCTTCGGCCAGCGCTTCTCGAGCCTCGATGAGATCAACCGCACCAATGTCTCAAAGCTGTCGGTCGCCTGGACCTATCACACCGCTGAGCTGGGCGCGGGGCTGGCGCGCGCCGGCAAACTGACCTTCGAAGCGACCCCGGTGCTCGCGTTCGGTCTTCTGTACCTCGAGACCGGTACGAACATCGTGGTCGCACTCGATCCGGAGTCCGGACGCGCGCGCTGGCGCTTCGACCCGCGCATCGATCGCGCACGGCGTTACGCCGAAGTGAGCTCCCGCGGCGTGAGTGCCTGGGAGAGCACCGATGCCCGACAGCCCGGTCCGTGCCGGCGGCGGGTGTTCACCGGCACGCTGGACGCGCGCCTGCTGGCACTCGATGCCGGAACCGGTCGCCCGTGCGCGGACTTCGGCGATCGCGGCCAGGTCGATCTGACGCGCGGTGTGCGCATTCGCGATCCGGGCGCGTACCTCGTGACCTCCCCGCCTGCCGTCTACGGCAATGCCGTGATCGTGGGTTCCGCGATCGGGGACAACCGTGCGACCGACGTGGAGCGCGGTGTCATCCGCGCCTACGACGCTCAGAGCGGCGCGCAATTGTGGTCCTTCGATCCGCTGCCTGACTCCCCCTCGCACGCGGCGGCGTCCGAGTGGAACCTCGCGCAGGCCGCGGGCACCGGCGCCGGCAACGCCTGGGGCGTGATGTCGGTCGATGAGGAGCACGGCCTGGTGCTGGTGCCAACCGGTTCGGCGAGCCCCGACTTCTACGGCGGCATGCGCTTGGGGGCCAATCGCTTCGCGGACTCGCTGCTCGCGCTCGATGCCCGCAGCGGCCGGCTCGTCTGGCAGCAGCAACTCATCCACCACGACCTGTGGGATTACGACCTCGCGGCGCAGCCGGTGCTGGGGGACATCGAGGTGCAGGGAATACCGATACCGGCAGTCATCCAGGCGACCAAGACCGGCATGTTGTACGTGTTCGAGCGCACCGGCGGGCAGCCGCTGTTCCCGATCACCGAGAGACCCGTGCCCGCGAGCCACGTCCCGGGCGAACAGGCGTGGTCGAC
>CATPBQ010000170.1 GCA_955652795.1 uncultured Steroidobacteraceae bacterium
AAGTTTGGGTCTGAGTGGCGCGCACGCGTACCATTGACGGTTCAATGCAGCAGATTCGCGTGCGCGGAGCGCGCACCCACAACCTCAAGAACCTGAGCCTCGATCTGCCGCGCGAGCGGCTGATCGTGGTGACGGGCCTGTCGGGCTCGGGAAAGTCCTCGCTCACCTTCGACACGCTGTACGCCGAAGGCCAGCGACGCTACGTCGAGTCGCTCTCCGCCTATGCGCGGCAGTTCCTCTCGACCATGGACAAGCCGGACGTCGACAGCATCGAGGGCCTCTCGCCTGCGATCGCCATCGAGCAGAAGGCCGGCTCCCACAACCCCCGCTCGACCGTCGGCACGGTCACCGAGATCTACGACTACCTGCGCCTGCTGTACGCGCGCGCCGGCACGCCGCGCTGTCCCGACCACGGCATCGATCTCGCCGCCCAGACCGTGAGCCAGATGGTCGACCAGGTGCTGCGGCTGCCGGAGGGCCTTGCTGCGGCGCTGCTCGCCCCGGTGGTGAGCGAGCGCAAGGGCGAGCAGCTCGAGCTGCTGGAAGATCTCGCCGCACAGGGTTTCGTGCGCGTGCGCATCGACGGGCGCATCCATGAAATGGATGCGCTGCCGCAGCTCGACGGCAAGCAGAAGCACACCATCGAGGCGGTGGTCGATCGCGTGCGCATCAGGCCCGATGCGGCGCAGCGCCTGGCGGAATCGTTCGAGACCGCCCTGCGCCTGTCGGGCGGGCTCGCGCGGCTCGCGTTTCTCGAGAGCGAAGCGCGCGAGGAGCTGGTGTTTTCCAGCCGGCACGCCTGCCCGGTGTGTGGCTACAGCGTGCCGCCGCTCGAGCCGAAGCTGTTCTCGTTCAACAACCCCTCCGGCGCCTGCCCGAGCTGCGATGGGCTTGGGGTGCAGGAATTCTTCGATCCGCAGCGGGTGGTGTTGCACCCGCATCTGTCACTGGCCGGCGGCGCGGTGCGTGGCTGGGACCGGCGCAATGATCATTACTTCCACCTGATCCAGTCGCTCGCGCGCCACTACGGCTTCGACATCGAGACGCCCTGGACGGAGCTGCCGGAGCACGTGCGCCATGTGCTGCTGCACGGCAGCGGCGCGGAGGTGATCGAATTCAGCTACCGCGAGGAAGCGGGACGCAGATCGCGCAAGCGTCACGCGTTCGAAGGGATCCTGCCGAACCTGACGCGGCGCTATCGCGAGACCGAGTCACCGATGGTGCGCGAGGAGCTGGCGCGTTACCTGGGGCTGCGTCCGTGCCCGGAGTGCCAGGGCACGCGTCTGAACCGCGCGGCGCGTTTCGTGTTCGTCGCCGGGCGCACTCTGCCGGAGCTCGTGCATCTCACGGTCGGGCGGGCGCTCGAGTTCCTCGGCCAGCTCAACCTCGCCGGCTGGCGCGGTGAAGTGGCGGCGAAGATCGTCAAGGGCGTGGTGGAGCGCCTGCGCTTCCTCACCGACGTGGGCCTCGAGTACCTGACGCTCGATCGCAGCGCCGAGACGCTCTCGGGCGGGGAATCGCAGCGCATTCGCCTGGCGAGCCAGGTCGGATCCGGGCTGACCGGCGTCATGTACATCCTCGATGAGCCCTCGATCGGTCTGCACCAGCGCGACAACCGGCGCCTGCTGGCGACGCTCAAACAGCTGCGCGACCTCGGCAACACGGTGATCGTGGTCGAGCACGATGAGGAGGCGATCCAGGAGGCCGACCACGTCGTGGACCTGGGTCCGGGCGCCGGTGTGCACGGCGGACACCTGGTGGCGCAGGGCACACCGCGCGACATCGCCGCCAACCCCGCCTCCATCACCGGCCAATACCTCGCGGGCAAACGCCGCATCGAAGTGCCCGGCTTGCGCATCCGCCCGGATCCGGCGCGGCAGATCCGCATCGTCGGCGCGCGCGGCAACAACCTCGCGCAGGTGACCACGCAGATCCCGCTGGGCCTGTTCACCTGCGTCACCGGAGTCTCCGGCTCGGGCAAGTCCACGCTCATCGTCGACACGCTGTTCGGCCACACCGCCGCGCGCCTGAACGGCGCGCGCGTCGAAGCCGCGCCCTGCGAGCGCATCGAGGGCCTGGAGCAGATCGATCGCGTCATCGACATCGACCAGAGTCCGATCGGGCGTACGCCGCGCTCCAACCCTGCGACCTACACCGGGCTGTTCGCGCCACTGCGCGAGTTGTTCGCGGCCGTCCCCGAGGCGCGCGCCCGCGGCTACGATTCCGGCCGTTTCAGCTTCAACGTCAAGGGCGGACGCTGCGAGGCCTGCCAGGGAGACGGTGTGATCCGCGTGGAAATGCACTTCCTGCCGGACGTGTACGTGCCGTGTGATGTGTGCGGCGGCAAGCGCTACAACCGTGAGACGCTCGAGATCCGCTACCGCGGCAAGAACATCCACGAAGTGCTCGAGATGACCGTCGAGGATGCCGCGCGGTTCTTCCAGAACGTGCCGGCCGCGGCCGGCAAGCTGCAGACCCTCACCGACGTCGGCCTGTCGTACGTGCGCCTCGGACAGAATGCCACCACGCTCTCGGGCGGGGAGGCGCAGCGCGTGAAGCTGTCACGCGAGCTCGCCAAGCGCGCCACCGGCAAAACCCTCTACATCCTGGACGAGCCCACCACCGGGCTGCATTTCCACGACGTCGAGCAGCTGCTGCATGTCCTGCACCGCCTGCGCGACGAGGGCAACACCGTCGTGGTGATCGAGCACAACCTCGAGGTCATCAAGACCGCCGACTGGGTGATCGACCTGGGTCCGGAGGGCGGAGAAGGCGGCGGCCAGATCGTCGCCACGGGCACGCCCGAGGACATTGCGGCCAGCGAGGCGTCCTGGACCGGAAAATACCTGCGACCGCTGCTGGCGCGGGACCATCGCCGTCCCACTGCCGTAAGTGCCTGATTATCTTACCTATGACACCCCAGATGGTAATGCGATTGCAAATGCGAACCGTTCTCATCCATAATTAGCACCGATGGACGCCGTCGCCGCACCTGAGGGTCTCGCTTTCGAACCGGGCTTCGTGAGCCTCGCCGCGCTGCCTCCGGGCACCACCGCACGGGTGGTCGGCGTCGGCTCGATCGCGTCGGCCCTGTCGGCGCTGGAGCGCCGGCTCCTCGAGTTCGGCTTCGTGAACGGCGAGCAGGTGGAAATCCTCGCCGAGGCGCGCCCGGGTCGTGATCCGTTCGTGGTGCGCGTCGGTCACACGACGCTCGCGCTGCGCCGGCGCGAGGCGCAGAGCGTGTGGGTAGAAATTCAGCACTCCGGGTCTGGCGCATCACCCCGCGAGGCACCTAGCGGCCTCAGCGAGAGGGTTGAGCTTCAGCACCCCGGCTCCAGCGCACCCAGGTCCGGACCGCCGCGATGAACGCCCCCGCGGCCGCGGCATTGGCCGCGCCGCAGCTCAGTCTCTCGCTCATCGGCGTCCCCAACTGCGGCAAAACCGCGCTCTTCAACCGTCTGACGGGCAGCCGCCAGAAAGTCGCCAACTACCCGGGCGTCACGGTCGAACGCAAGGAAGGCCGCCTGATCGGACCGCGCACCGGACGTATCTTCCGCGTTGTCGACCTGCCCGGCGCCTACAGCCTCGAGCCTGCGACACTCGATGAGGCCATCGCCCGCGACGTCGTGCTCGGCCGGCACGCGACCGAGCCCGCGCCCGACCTGCTGGTGTGCGTGGTCGACGCGACCAACCTGCGCCTCAACCTGCGCCTGGTCCTGGAGCTGAAGCGCCTCGGGCGGCCCATCATCGTCGCCCTCAACATGAGCGACCTCGCCGCGCAGCGCGGCTACAGGCTCGACCGCGCAGCGCTCGAGCGTGCGCTCGGTGTGCCGGTGGTGCCGACCGTCGCGGTACGCTCCGGCGGCGAGCGCGAGCTCGTGGCTGCCATCGACACTTACGGTTTCGCCACCGAAACGGCGCGCGCCCACGAGCGTCTCGAGCCCCAGCCTGCGGCGAGCGCCGCCGACATCGAAGCCACCCAGCGCGAAGTGCGCCGCGTGTTGCACGACAGCGGCTATCGCGTACCCGCGCGCCTCGCCGTGCTGTCGCGCCTCGACGCGGTGGTGCTCAATCCCATCGCGGGACCCGCGCTGCTCGCGACCGTGCTGTTCCTCATGTTCCAGGCGGTGTTCAGCTGGGCCAAGGCACCACAGAACATCATCAACAGCGGCGTCCAGGGAATGAACGCCTGGCTGAGCGGGGTGCTGCCCCCGGGACCGCTGCGCAGCCTGCTGCTCGATGGCGTGGTCGCCGGCACCGGCAGTGTGCTGGTGTTCCTGCCGCAGATTCTCATCCTATTCCTGTTCATCCTCGCCCTGGAGGATTCCGGCTACCTGCCGCGCGCCGCGTTCATGCTCGATCGGCTCATGGGACGGGTGGGCCTCTCGGGCCGCGCGTTCATTCCGCTGCTGTCGAGCTTCGCGTGCGCCATTCCCGGCATCATGGCGGCGCGTACCATCCCCTCCGCGCGCGATCGCCTTGCGACCATCATGATCGCGCCCCTCATGACCTGCTCGGCGCGCCTGCCGGTGTACGCACTGCTCATCGGCGCATTCATTCCGCAGCGCACCATCGGCATTTTCAACCTGCGGGGACTGGTGTTGTTTGCCCTGTACCTGGCCGGCGTCGTGAGCGCGCTGGCGGTGGCCTTCGTGCTGAAGCGCACCATGATGCGCGGCGAGTACCGGCCACTGCTGCTGGAGCTGCCCGAGTACCGCTGGCCGCACCTGCAGAACCTGGCGCTCGGCCTGTGGGAGCGCACGCGCATTTTCCTGACGCGCGTCGGCACCATCATCCTCACGCTGATGGTGGTGCTGTGGTTCCTGGCGAGCTTCCCTGCGCCACCCGCCGGCGCGCCCGGCCCCGCCATCCAGTACAGCATCGCAGGGCTTCTCGGCCGCGGGCTCGAGTTCCTGTTCGCGCCCATCGGCTTCAACTGGCAGATCTCGATCGCGCTGGTGCCGGGGCTGGCGGCGCGCGAGGTGGCCGTGAGTGCGCTCGGCACTGTGTATGCCATGTCCGGCACGAACGACGTCGCCGGGGCGCTGAGCCCGGTCATCGCGCACGGCTGGAGCTGTGCCACCGGCCTGTCGCTGCTCGCCTGGTACGTGTTCGCGCCGCAGTGCCTGTCGACGCTCGCGGTCGTGAAGCGCGAAACCAACTCCTGGCGCTATCCGCTGTACATGGCGCTGTATCTGTTCGCGCTCGCGTATGCGGGCGCGTTTCTCACCTACCGCGTGGCGCTGATGCTCGGAGGCGGCGCGCCCTTGAGCACCGTGGCATGAGCATGGTGCTGCAACAGGTGTTGGTGGCAGTGCTGGTCACGGCCTGTGCGCTGTTCAGCGTCTGGCGGCTGCTGTCGGCGCGCCTGCGCCTGCGCTGCCTCGATGCTCTGGCCGCTCTGCCCGGCGCGCACACGGCGCGCTGGCTGACGGCGGCGCGGCGGCGTGCGCTGTCGCGGCTCGGCGCCGGCTGCGGCGCCTGTGCACAGCGCTCTACGCCGGGCGCGGTCTCCCGGAATCAAACACCTGGTGCACCTCACCGTTGACGATGCGCTCCTGGTAACTGCCGCGCGTGTAGCTCGAGACCACCCGGCGCCAGAAGTTCACGGCGTCGGCATTACGCAGGTACTCGGTGATTTCCCAGTATCCCGCGAAGCGGCTCAGGATCAGTTGCACGGCGGTCCGGCCGATACCCAGCCGGCGCCGCGCGCGCGCCACGAAAAACTCCGCCATGCGGTACTCGATGCGCGGCGGCGTGGCCGTGGCTACGATGCGCAACACGCGCGCAAAACCCACCGGCTCGGTGCCCTTGAGGATCACCAGCGGAAAGGTGTTTGGATCGCCGAACCAGTGTGCGATCAGATCCGGCTCGCGATGTCCCACCTCGCCGAGTTTGGGAAACAGCCCGGTGCCGGGATTCAGGTCATCCAGGTAATCGCGGTAGACGCTCTGGATCCACAAGCGGTCGGCCGGTGCCGCCCGGGCATCACGCACGCTGACAGTCGCGGGAGTCATCGCTCGGAAGCTCTCAGTCTCGCGTCCCCCGAAACGAAACGGCCCGGACAGCTCGCGCGTGCGAGCCGTCCGAGCCGTGGCTTCAGCCGTAAGCTATGAGGCTTACTGCTTCGGCGGCGGCGTCGTGTCAGCCGGCGGAGCGGCAGAACCTTCAGCAGGCTTGGTGGCGTCACCGGGCGCCGGTGCGGCCTGGCTGGCAGCGTCAGGAGCAGGTGTGGCGGCCGGAGCAGGAGGAGTTGCAGCCTGGTCTGGCGCTGCGGATTCCTGCTTCGCGCAGGCCGTGAGCATCAGCGCCGCAACGATTGCGCTAAGAGCAAGTTTGGTGTTCATCGATCGGTACCCCGAGGGAAGCAAGAGTTGTGTTCATCGGACTACGACCGTTTGCGGTCGTTCCCGCGCCCGTTCCTGGGCCGCGGAGCGCAAATTCTATAGAAGTCCCGGTACGATTGGAAACCGAGGCGATGGCGTTACTGTCGGGGCAGGGCGACAGCTTGAGTCACCCGATACGGGGGTTGGAATGATGTCCAGCGTTGAATCCACGTCCGAGCGCGAAGCCCGGCTCGGAGGCACTTTCGGTGCGCATCTTGCGGCGGTGTGCGAGCGCTCGGCGCGCGCGCTGAGCGCATCCGGCTACGCGGGTCTTGTGGTGCATTCCGGTTCGCTCCTGGGCGTCTTCGAAGACGACCGCACCTACCCGTTCGAGGCGAACGCCCCGTTCAAGGTGTGGGTCCCCCTGCAGGACGCCGCGGACTGCTTTGTCTGGTTCGAGCCCGGGTCGGCGCCGCGTCTGATCATTCATCGACCGGGGGACTACTGGCACAAGTCCGCAGAGCTGCCGCAGGCCTACTGGACCCGACACTTCGAGGTTCGCACCGCCACCGACCGCGCGGGTGTGCGCGCGCAGCTGCCTGCCGACCTCTCCCGCGCCGCCTACATCGGCGATGCCCTTGCGGAACTGACGCGTTGGGGTATCGGCGCCATCAACCCCCGGCACCTGATGCGCCGGCTGGACTATGCGCGCGCCGTCAAGACGCCCTACGAACTGGCGTGCCTGCGCGAGGCGAGCCGGCTCGGCGCCCGCGGGCACCTGGCCGCCGAGCGTGCCTTCACGGCGGGCGCCTCGGAATTCGAAATCGAGCTGGCGTTCCTCGAGGCTTGCGGGCAGCGCGAGCAGGAGCTGCCTTACAACCCCATCATCGCGCTGAACGCGGGCGGCGCCGTGCTGCACTACCAGGTGCTGGAGAAGCACCCGCCGCGCGAGCGGCACTCACTGCTGATCGACGCCGGCGCGGAATTCGCCGGCTATGCGAGCGACATCACCCGTACTCACTCGTACGAAGACGCGGACTTCGCGGCGCTCATCGGCCGCCTCGATCAGATGCAGCAGGCGCTGTGCGCCGGTGTGCGCGCTGGCGTCGACTGGCGCGACGTACACCTCAACGCCCACCAGCTCACCGGGGCACTGCTGCGCGAGGCAGACATCACTCGCTGCGGCGCCGACGAGGCGGTTGCCACTGCGGTCACGAGTGTGTTCCTGCCGCACGGCATCGGGCATCTGCTCGGGCTCGAGGTGCATGACGTCGGCGGCTTCATGCGCTCGCCCGAGGGCGGGGACATCCCACGTCCGGATGGCCACCCTAACCTCAGGCTCACCCGCGTCCTCGAGGAGGGGTTTGTGGTGACCATGGAGCCGGGGATCTATTTCATCGAGCAGCTGCTCGATGCTGCGCGGGCGGATGCTCGCGGCCGCCGCATCAACTGGTCGCGGGTCGCCGCCCTGGCAAAGTTCGGCGGGATCCGCATCGAGGACGACCTGGCCGTCACCCGCGAGGGCTGCGAGGACCTGACCCGCGAGGCGTTCCGCTCGCTTCAGCCGGCGTGAGGCCCGCTCAGAACGGCGGCCGCATCTGCCACTTGCCCTTATCGTCCTTGTAGAAATTGGCGCCGGGGAGGTTGCCGTAGAAGCCCGCCATCGTATTCGTCGATTCCACCTGCACCGAGAACGTGCAGTTGTAGCCCTGCCCAGTCGGCTTGTCGCACGCCTCCTTCTTGAAGAACTTGATCGAGATGGGTTCCGTGATGGTGGTCCCGGGCGGGTGATTCATCTCGTACAGCATGGCGGCCTTCATTTCGGCCTCGGTCGGCTCCCCGCCGGCTGCCGAACCACAGCCGCAAAGCGCCAACGCCAACGCAGAACCCAGGGCCAGGTGTCTCAATCGCAAGCGCATGGTCAGCCCCCTTCTATCCCAAACGATCGTGGTGATCGTGGGTAATTGAAGCATATTTGAAACAGAATCTATCGTTTTGCCAGCAGATCCCTAATTTCCTGCAACAATGTCTCGGTCCGGGTAGGCCCAGGAGGTGGCGCGCTCGGGGCCGGCCGCTTGAGCCTGTTGATCGCCTTGATCACCATGAAGATCGACAGGGCGATCAGGACGAACTCGAAAATCGTCTGTAGGAATGCCCCGTACTTGAGCAACACCGGCTTGCCCGCAGCGCTGGTGGCGATCTGCACCCCCAGATCGGTGAAGTTGACGCTGCCGAGTATCGGCGACAGCGCCGGCATGACCACGTCCCCGACCAGGGAGGCTACGATCTTGCCGAAGGCGGTGCCAATCACGACGCCAACCGCCAGATCGACGACGCTGCCCTTCATTGCAAATTCTTTGAATTCTGAAGCCAGACTCATGACGGGCCTCCTCCCCCAAGCACCGGTTCGAGCGCCGGCTGGACGGCCGAGACTACTGGATGCGCTGACGCGAGCGCAAACACACCGCCCGCAGCGGCAGCTGCAGGACTTACCCGATCAGGCCGCGACCTTCTTCTTGCGCGTGCGCTTCTTCGGGGCTTTGGCCGGCGCGGCTTCAGTCTTCGCTTCAGCCTTCGACTTTGCCTTCGTTTTCGCCTTCACCCGCCGGCTGGACTTCTTTTTCGCTTCCCCGGCCGGCTCCTCGGCCGCCGCCGCAGCGGGTCCCTCCACCAGCTGCATCAGCGCCATGGGAGCGCTATCTCCGGGACGCGGGAGCATGCGCAGGATGCGCGTGTAGCCGCCCGGGCGCGTCTTGAAGCGCGGCCCCAGATCCGCGAACAGTTTCTCGACGATCTGCGCATCGCGCAGGCGCGCGAACGCCCTGCGGCGGTTGGCGTCGCCATCGTTCTTGGCAAGCGTGATCAGCGGCTCGACGACCCGCCGCAGCTCCTTCGCCTTCGGCAGCGTCGTGCGGATGGTCTCGTGCCGCAGCAGCGAAACCGACATGTTGCGCATCAGCGCGTGCCGGTGCGAGCTGTTGCGCGACAGCTGACGGCCGGAAAGATGGTGACGCATGGCTAACCCTTCGCTGCGATGAGGCACGGCGAGCCGCGCGCTTCATCAGCGCGCGCCCCCGAGCCAACCTCTTTAGATGACGTCGCGCTCTTCGTCGTGCTTGAGCCCCGCGGGCGGCCAGCCGTCCAGGCGCATGCCGAGCATGAGTCCGTGGCTTTGCAGCACTTCCTTGATCTCGGTGAGCGACTTCTTGCCGAGGTTCGGCGTGCGCAGCAGCTCCACCTCCGTGCGCTGCACCAGATCGCCGATGTAGTGGATGTTCTCGGCCTTCAGGCAGTTCGCGCTGCGCACCGTGAGCTCCAGCTCGTCCACCGGACGCAGCAGGATCGGGTCGAACTGCATCTCCGAGACCTTGGTGGAGGCCTCTTCCTCGCCCTGCAGGTCGACGAACACCGACAGCTGATCCTTGAGGATGCTGCCGGCGCGGCGGATCGCCTCTTCGGCGTCGATGGTGCCGTTGGTCTCGATGTCGATGACCAGCTTGTCGAGGTCGGTGCGCTGCTCGACGCGCGCCGCATCGACCGAGTAGGTCACGCGCCGCACCGGCGAGAAGGACGCATCGAGCTGCAGGCGACCGATCGGTCGCGTCTGCTCCTCGAAGGCGACGCGCGAGACCGCCGGACGGTAGCCGCGGCCACGCTCGACGCGCAGCGTCATGGACAGTTCGCCGGCCTTGGTCAGGTTCGCGATCACCAGCTCGGGATTCACGACCTCGATGTCATGGTCGGTCTGGATGTCGCCCGCGGTCACCGGGCCCGGGCCCTTCTTGTGCAGGCGCAGCTCGGCGCTGTCACGCGAGTGCATGCGCAGCGCCACGGTTTTCAGGTTCAGCAGAATGTCGACAACGTCCTCCTGCACACCCTCGATGCTGGTGTACTCGTGGAGCACGCCGTCGATCTCGACCTCGGTGATGGCGCTGCCGGGCATCGACGACAGCAGCACGCGGCGCAGCGCATTGCCGAGCGTATGGCCGAAGCCACGCTCGAACGGCTCGATCACCACGCGCGCCTGGCGCGGGGCCACCGGCTGCACCTTCACCACCCGGGGTCTCAAGAACTCGCTTACAGATCCCTGCATTGCAGTCTCACCTTGCCGGCTCACTGGGACCGGCGCAAACGGAAAGTTGGGCCCTCTTACATGGGTGCGGCAGGCACCCGTTGCAAGCGGACGCGATTACTTCGAATACAGCTCCACCACCAGGTTCTCATTGATGTCGGGCAGGACCTCGTCCCGGCCCGGCGCCGACTTGAACAGGCCACGGAACTCCTTGTCGTTCACCTCGACCCATTCCGGCAGCCCGACCTGCTGCGCGATGTTCAGCGCGCTCTGGATACGCAGCTGCTTGCGCGACCTCTCGCGCACCTGGACGACGTCCCCGGCCTTCACCTGGAATGAGGAAATGGTGACCGGCTTGTCGTTGACGGTGATCGCCTTGTGGCTCACCAGCTGGCGCGCCTCGGCGCGCGTGGCCGCGAAGCCCATGCGGTACACGACGTTGTCCAGCCGGCACTCGAGCAGCTTCAGCAGGTTCTCGCCGGTCGCGCCGCTCTTGCGGGCCGCCTCCTCGTAGTAGTTGCCGAACTGCCGCTCGAGCACCCCGTACATGCGGCGCAGTTTCTGCTTCTCGCGCAGCTGCAGGCCGTAGTCGGACAAGCGTGTGCGGCGCTCACCCTTGATGCCGCCCGGCGGCACGGTGAACTTGCATTTGTTTTCCAGCGGCTTGACGCCGCTCTTCAGGAACAGGTCGGTGCCCTCGCGGCGGGCGAGCTTGCACTTTGGACCAAGGTAACGCGCCATATTGTCCTCGCTAAGCCTCTAGACCCTGCGCTTCTTGGGCGGACGGCAACCGTTGTGCGGAATCGGTGTCACGTCCGCGATGCTGGTGATCTTCAGTCCGCAGTTGTTGAGCGCGCGCACCGCGGACTCGCGTCCCGGTCCCGGTCCCCCGACGCGCACTTCCACGTTCTTCACGCCGTGCTCCTGCGCGGCGACGCCGGCCTTCTCGGCCGCCACCTGCGCCGCGAACGGGGTGCTCTTGCGCGAGCCACGAAAGCCGCAGCCCCCCGCGGTCGCCCAGGAAAGCGTGTTGCCCTGGCGATCGGTGATGGTGATGATCGTGTTGTTGAAGGAGGCATGCACGTGCGCGATCGCATCGAGCACGTTCTTGCGGGCCTTCTTGGGCTTCTTGGGCGCCGCGGCCGCTGCCGGCGCTGCGCCGCCCTGTTGGGGTTTCTGCTCAGCCATTCGTCTATGCCTTTCCAGGAGGTGCGTTCAGCTTGACCGCTTGCTTGCGCGGACCCTTGCGGGTACGCGCGTTGGTGCGCGTGCGCTGGCCGCGCACCGGCAGTCCGCGCCGATGACGGATCCCGCGGTGGGAGCCGAGGTCCATCAGCCGTTTGATGTTCATCGACACTTCGCGACGCAGGTCGCCCTCGACCGCGAACTTGGCGATCTGCGAGCGGATCGCGTTGACCTCGGTCTCGGTGAGATCCTTCACCTTGGTGGCGGGGTTGACCCCCGCGCCCATGCAGGCGGTGTGCGCGCGCGCTCTGCCCACGCCGTAGATATGCGTGAGCCCGACCCACACGTGCTTGTTCATCGGGATGTTGATACCAGCTATGCGTGCCATGTGTACCTTACCTCAGCCCTGACGCTGCTTGTGCCGCGGGTCGGTGCAGATGACGTACACCACGCGGCGGCGGCGCACGATCTTGCAGTTCTTGCAGATCTTCTTGACCGACGGACGTACTTTCATGATTGACCACCCGAACCACTGCGGCCGTAGCCGAGCAGGTTCGCCTTCTTGAGAAGCCCCGGGTAGTGATGCGACATCATGTGCGCGTTAAGCTGCGACATGAAATCCATCACCACCACCACCACGATGAGGAGCGAGGTGCCGCCGAAGTGAAACGGCACGCCCTGCGAGGAAATCAGGATCTCGGGTAACAGGCACACGGCGGTCACATACAGCGCGCCCCACAGCGTGAGCCGGGTGAGCACGTGGTCGATGTACTCCGCGGTCTGCTGCCCGGGACGGATGCCGCGCACGAATGCCCCGGACTTCTTGAGGTTGTCGGCAGTGTCGCGCGCGTTGAACACCAGCGCCGTGTAAAAGAAGCAGAAGAACACGATCAGCAGTGCGTAGATCACCAGGTGCAGCGGCTGGCCGTAGCCGAGCGCCGCGGCGACGTTCTGCATGAAGGCCGACACCGGCCCCTCGGCATTGGTGCCGAAAAAGCTGGCCAGCGTCGCCGGGAACAGCAGCAGGCTGGAAGCGAAGATCGGCGGGATCACGCCCGACATGTTGATCTTGAACGGCAGGTGGCTGCTCTGGCCGGCGTACATGCGCCGCCCCACCTGGCGTTTGGCGTAATCGACCGGGATGCGCCGTTGGGCGCGCTCCATGAACACCACGAACGCGGTGGTGGCGAGCACCAGGATGACGAGCAGCAGCGCGAACGGGCCCTGCATTTCGCCGTTGCTCACGGCCTCGGCGGTGTTGCCGACCGCCCCCGGTAGCCCCGCGACGATGCCCGAGAGGATGATCATCGAGATGCCGTTGCCGATGCCGCGCTCGGTGATCTGCTCGCCGAGCCACATGAGGAACATGGTCCCGGTGGTCATGGTGATGGTCGCGGTGAACAGGAACGACCAGCCGGTGACCAGCGTCATACCGCCCTTCTCGAGCGCGCCGGCGGCGGCGAAGGACTGCACCAGCGCGAGCGCCACCGTGCCATAGCGCGTGTACTGCGTGATCTTGCGCCGGCCCGATTCGCCCTCCTTGCGCAGCTCCATGAGCGTCGGCACCACCATCGACATCATCTGGATGATGATGGAGGCGGAAATGTACGGCATGACGCCCATGGCGAAGATCGACAGGCGCGACAGCGCGCCGCCCGAGAACATGTTGACGATCCCGAGGATGGTGTTGGAGCGGTCGCCGAAGAAGCGCGCCACTTCGGCCGGATTCACACCCGGCACGGGAATGAAGGTGCCGATGCGGTATACGACCAGCGCGCCGATGAGGAAAAAGAAACGGCTGCGAATCTCCCCAAAACGGGCAGCTTCGCTGAACGCGGCGGCCGGGTTGCTGCTGATGCTGGTGTTCGCCATGCCTGTCCTGTGTAGCTCTTCAGGCCTCGATCTTGCCGCCGGCGGCTTCGATCGCCGCGCGCGCGCCCTTGGTAACCGCCACGCCCTTGAGCGTCACCGCCCTGGTCAGCGCACCGGAGAGCACCACCTTGGCGCGCTCGGTGCCCCGCGGCACGACACCCGCCTTCAGCAGCGCCTCCAGATCCACCAG
>CATPBQ010000171.1 GCA_955652795.1 uncultured Steroidobacteraceae bacterium
CACCGCGTCGATCACCTTCGGGCCACCGATCTTGCCGAGCGCATCGGCGGCGCGGCTGCGCACCCACCAGTCGCTGTCCTTGAGCGCCTCGAGCAGGTACTTGACGGATTTGGCGTTGCCGATCTCGTTCAGCACTTCGACCGCGGCACGGCGCGCGTTCTCGTTCTCGTCCTTCAGCACCTCGATCAGATAGCGAATGGTTTCCGGGTGGTTGGCCTTGATGACCACATCGATGGCCCGGTTGAGAACGTCGATCTCCGGATCTCGCAGCAGCGCGCACACGCGCTCGATGTCAATGGGTCCGTTCATGCGCTGCAGCGCCGACAGCGTGGCCCCACGGATCAGCTTGTTGGGATCTTTCAGCAGTCCCTGCAGCGCAGTCTGCACCTCGGGGGTGTTAAAGCGCGCCAGGGTGTTGATGATGTGCACGCGCGCGATGGGGTCCTTGCCCTGCAGGCGGCCGATCAGCTCGGGAATGGATTGCGGGTCGGCGAGCTCGCCGATGATGCGGAACAGTGCCGCCTTTTCGTTGGGCTCCTGGGTATACGCCGCGGCCAGCAGCTCGCGCACACCGAAACGCGCCTTCTGCGCCGCGATCACTTCGAGCACCGTGGGCTTGGAGATTCCCGGTGTCGCGAGCGCTTCGAGCAGCATGTGCGGCGGATAGTTGCGGCTGCTGGTCAGTGCCCAGGAAATTCCGGAGACCACACGCGGACTGCCTTCGACCAGTCCGCGCATGAAATGTGGAAATGTCTTCTGGCTGATGAGGCCGGCAAGCACCTCGACGAATGCCATGGTGGCGCCCTTGTCGGCATCGGGCAGGGCGGCTAACACGGCCTCGATGGCCCCCGGGCCGACATCCTTCAGCCGCGCGACCGCCTTCTGGGTAGCCGCGCCCGTAGGATCGTTCGAAGACCGGATCTCGGTGACGAGTCGGTCGGCACGTAAGTTCGAGAAAAAGCTCATTCAGCCTTTCCGTCGGCGACAGCTCCTGCACGCATCCGGCGCGCTCTCGCGACCGGAGCCAAGGATGCGAGGCGGACGCGGATCAATCGGGGTGGTCGCGCGTCAACAAGAAGAGCGCCCGACCCCCGGACCGTGCGGATTATGCCACAGCCTTGACAGGGGCCACGGTACCTGCGCCTGATGCGAGCCATCCTGGATTCGTCCGGTTTTCGTATGACTGCTCAAGCCTCTGTGGATGCTGTGCGCGCTGCGCTGGACGCGTACTTCGACCCGTACCTGCAGGACACCCTGGGCGCGGCGCAGGCGGTGCGCGAGGTGCGCGCGGCGGGCGAGGGGTTCACGGCGCGCGTGGCTCTGGGCTTTCCGGTCGGCGGCTACCAGGCGGAGCTCACCGCCGCGCTCAGCGGGCAGCTGGCCGCCGCGGGGATTGTGGCGCCGCTCGCCGTCGACCTCGAGTCCGACATTCGTGCTCACGCCGTGCAGCGCAATCTGAAGCCGCTGGGGGATATCAGGAACATCGTGGCGGTGGCCTCCGGCAAGGGCGGAGTCGGCAAGTCCACGGTCGCCGTGAATCTTGCGCTTGCCTGGGCCGCCCAGGGCGCGCGGGTCGGAGTCCTCGACGCCGACATTTACGGACCCAGCCAGCCGCTCATGCTGGGTCTGGCCGGCCAGCGCCCGGTTTCCAGCGACGGCCGGCGCCTGAGTCCGCTGGTGAGTCATGGCGTGAGCGCGATGTCGATCGGCTTCCTGGTCGATGCCGAGCAGCCGATGGTGTGGCGCGGCCCGATGGTGACGCAGGGCCTCACGCAGCTGCTCGAGCAGACGCAATGGGGAGTGCTCGATTACCTGGTGGTCGATATGCCGCCCGGCACCGGTGACATCCAGCTCACCCTCGCACAGCGTGTGCCGGTCGCGGGCGCCGTGATCGTGACCACTCCCCAGGACATCGCGCTGGCGGATGCCCGCAAGGGGCTGAAGATGTTCGAGAAGGTCGCGGTGCCGGTACTCGGTATCGTCGAGAACATGAGTGTGCACGTGTGCTCGAACTGCGGGCACACCGAGCACATTTTCGGCGCCGGCGGCGGGGCCCGCATGGCACAGGAGTACGGGGTGCGGCTGCTCGGGGAGTTGCCGCTCGATGCGCACATCCGCGAGGAAGCCGACGGCGGCCGCCCCACGGTGGTCGCAGCCCCCGAATCGGCGCGCGCCCGGGCGTACTTCGAGATGGCGCGGCGCACGGGCGCGGCGCTGGCGGCGCGCGCGCGCGACCGCAGCAGCGTGTTCCCGAAGATCGTGGTCGAGGAGACCTGATCCTTACGCGCTCACTTGAGGAAATCACGCTCGCCCGGCGGCGCGCGGCTGCGATACTCTTTCCTGCTTTAACCGGCGTGCAAGTCGCAAGGGTGACCGCTGCCGCGCGGAGGGAACTCGATGAGCATCAAGTCCGACAACTGGATCCGTCGTATGGCGCGTGAGCACGCGATGATCGAGCCGTTCGAGCCCGGGCAGGTGCGCGAAGCGAACGGCCGCAAGATCGTGTCCTATGGCACCTCCAGTTACGGCTACGACGTGCGCTGCGCGAGCGAGTTCAAGATCTTCACCAACATCAACTCCACCATCGTCGATCCGAAGAACTTCGACGAGAGGAGCTTCGTCGACTTTAGCGGCGATGTCTGCATCATCCCTCCTAACTCGTTCGCGCTGGCTCGGACGGTTGAG
>CATPBQ010000172.1 GCA_955652795.1 uncultured Steroidobacteraceae bacterium
AGGCCGTGAGCCAGAATTTCGACGCTTTCGTCAACGGTCAGTTCCAGAGCGCGGTCAGGCACAAGCAGGACGAGCCCGGCAACGACTTCCGCCCGGGCAACTCGGCATCGATGAGCTTCGGGCTGCGCTACGAAGCTCACCGGCAGTGGGTCCCGCAATTGCAGGTGAACCTGTTGCACAAGAGCGCCGATCAGGGGGCCCTGGCGGACACAACGGACACCGCAGGCACCGTGGCCTATCTCAGCCCGGGCGTGACGCTGCACCTGTTTGGGAACATGCATCTCTTCGCCTTCGCTCAGGTGCCCGTCTACAGCAACCTCGACGGCTATCAGCTCTTTCCGCACTGGACGGCAACCGTTGGGGGCAGCTATGCGTTTTCACCCTGAACCGTGAGTGCTCGATTTGAAGTCCGCCAGGCGGCCAACCCCACGCGGCGCAGCGTGCTGCAGGGCACTGCCGCGTGGGGGCTGCTGGGTTTCTGGAGTCTGCCTGCGCCACGGGCCCACGCCAACGACGTGCGTGTCGGACAGCCGGCGCCCGCAGCCACTCTGGTGACATTGGATGGCAAGCGCTTTTCCACACCGGAGCTGACAGGCCAAGTCGTGATCCTCACCTTCTGGGCCACGTGGTGTGTGCCCTGCCGCGAGGAGCTGCCCCTGCTCTCGACGTACGCGGCAGAGCATGCCGCTCAGGGACTGAGCGTGCTCGGATTCACTCTGAATACGCCTGATGAGCTCGACCAGGTGCGCGCTGTGGCACGAACGCTGAGTTTTCCGGTGGGCTTCCTGGCCACCTCCAGCGCGCCGGGGTACGGACGCATCTGGCGTATTCCCGTGAACTTCACCATCGACCGCGTCGGCCGCTTGGTGGATGACGGATGGAAGGACCAGCGCCCGGTGTGGACGCGCGAACGACTCGCGCGCATCGTGACCCCGCTCCTGCAGGACAAATGACGACCGGGCGAACAGGTCAACTCGAGGCATCATGGAAAAGAGTCCAAACGGTAAGAGGATAAACGGCGCACGCACTGCGATCCGCAGGGCTCGCGGTATGGGCGTTGCGCTCATGGTGAGTCTCACCGTGAGCGGTGTGCTGGCCGTATGGATGCTGATTCAGACCCTGTCTGGCAGCACTGTTGAGTCGCTGCCACGTGCTGGCGAGCAGATTGATGCGTCATTCGTCGGGCTCCGGGATACGAGCGGCGCGGCCGTTGACGAGCGTGCTCTCGCCACGCGCTATCGCCTCGTGACATTTGGGTTCACGGCCTGCGCGAGTGTGTGCCCGCTTACCCTGATGGGAATTCATCAGGCTCTCGAGGAGCTCGGGCCCGATGCGGCTCGGATCCTCCCGGTATTCGTTTCGGTTGACCCTGAACGGGATACACCGCGGTCGCTGTCGGCCTATGTGAACGCTTTTGATGCCCGCATCGTTGCCTTGACCGGTTCGCCCCAGGCCGTGGAGCGCGTCGCGCGACAGTACCGGATCCTCATCGACAAGCGAACGCTCGAAGCGAATTCGAGGTCGTACGAGGTGGAACATAGCGCATTCGTACTGCTGGTTGATCCGCAACAACGGATTCGCGTGGCGATACCCTCAACAGACCCGCCGGCTCAGATTGCCGCGAGGATCGTTCGAGCCATTCGAGGAAGCGGGGCCGCTGGAGTGTGATTCCAGCGTGCCTGGGGCACCATCCTGCGAATATGGCGCCTCTACTATCGCGGGGCGGACGGCCGCGCGACAGACGATGTGACGCGGCCTAGCCCGAGCGCCCGTGTGAGAGCTGCCGGTACGCCTCTGGAGTCATCACGGGCATCTTTCGGACAAACGCGACAATATCCCAGATCGCGGCATCATCCAGGGACTTGCCCCACGCGGGCATTGCACTCATCTTGATACCGTGTTTGATCGTCCAGAACGCCCGCTGAGCATCACGACTGTCTTCTTGTGCGAGGTTCGGCGGGTGCGGGTAGAGCCCTGGGCGAATGTCGGATTTCGTCACCCCAGGTGCCAGGTGACAGCCGACACAAAGGGCGGCGTAGTGTTCGGCACCGGCCGCGATCCTCTTGGGGTCCTCGACATCAGGTGCATCAATCGTGCGGGCGCGCACGCCGATGGAACGCTCCCGCAATTGCTCGATGATTGCCAGTACGATCTTCGTGTGGTGGTCATCGGCGCCGATGTTGTAAATCCCCGAGCCAACAAACACCACACCGCCGATCGCGAGTGCCGCGAGAGTACCCACAACCACAAGGCCCGCTTTCGCCACGCTGGTCATAGAGCTACTGAACGACAATCGTTCCGACCATGCGGGGGTGAATGGAACACGTAAAGTGATACGTGCCGGGCTTATCGAACTTGAACGAGAAGCTTTCGTTCGTATCTATGGCACCCGAGCGGAACAGCCCTGTGTCGCTCACTACGTTGTGCGGCTCATCGTCCATGTTGGCCCAGGTCACGGTCGAGCCGGCTTTGACGGTCAACGACACCGGCACAAACATGAAGTCCTTCACCACGATCTTAGTCGGGTCTGAGGTTCCTGCAGTCGATGGACTACAGGCCGCAACCCACCACAGCATCGCCACGCTGACCGCCGTCAGCAGCGATCGGTATCGTCCCAGCGGCATGTGAGTGTTCGCCTGGTTCAAACCCTTGGGGACCTCAGGCAATCGTCGTGTCAGTGAGTACCAGTGAGCTGGGATGTTTCACGACGGACACGCTGGTGATGCCGAGCATCTTGGGCAGTTGATCCGCAGGAACCTTAAGAGGGGCTGGTCCCGGACCGGTACCGGCGGTGGGTTGCGGATAGGCGGTCGAGCGGGCCGTGTGGAAGGTCATGTTGCCTTCCACCTTCTGAACGATCTGATGGATGTGCCCATTCAGCACGGTCACCGAGCCGAAACGGCGCAATTGGTGCATGAGCTGGTCCGCGTCACCCGTGCCCCAACCCCAAGGCTCATAGATGGTCCACAGCGGCATGTGGGCAAAGACCACGATAGGCGTGCTGTCCGAGCGTCCCTTCAAGTCGGCCGCCAACCAGGCGAGTTGGTCCGTGCCCAAGGTGCCGAGGCCACCGGGCTTGAATTGCAACACATTGATGAGCGCCACGAAGTGCACGCCCGCGTGGTCAAAGCTGTAATAGCCTTTGTTGTTCGAGACCTTCCCGAATCGGTTGAAGTATTCCGTGACCGTCGCATCGGTGGTGTCGTGCTCACCCGGTACCGTGTGCAACTCGGCCGTGCGCAGACGGGAGAACATCTGCTGCGCCAGGTCAAATTCGGCAGGCTTCGACAAGTGAGTGATATCGCCGGTATGGATGATGAGCGCGGGCTGCTCGGCCATCCCGTTCACGATATCAATGGTCTGCGTGAGGGTGCCGTTGACATCGGGATTCGCGTCCTTGTTGAAGCCGATGTGGGTGTCGCTGATCTGAACGAAGAGTGGTTTTCCCAGCCGGGCAGCACTGTGTTTGTC
>CATPBQ010000173.1 GCA_955652795.1 uncultured Steroidobacteraceae bacterium
ACTTCGGGTCATTCATCATTACCTCGACGCCGCTCTCGGTGTCGTAGAGGTAGTTTCCGCAGATACCGTGAACCGCGGGTGGCACGCCCGTGACAATCGAGAGGTTGTTCGGGTTGGTGAAGCTCGGCATGGCGCAGTCGGCGACCACCGCGGCGCCCTGCGCCAGGACCCGCTTCATCCACGGCATGTGACCGCCGGCCACTGCCTGGGTGATGTAGTCCGGCTCGCAGCCATCCACGCACACCACCACGGAAGGGCGCTCGGGCAACCGATAGGTCCGTCCGTTTACTTCGATGCGACGCATGTCATTATCACCATCTCAAGACTCGGTTCAGGCCGCGGCGCGCATCTCCGCCAGCACTTTGCCGATTGCTTCGACTGCGCCGGCCATGCCGCGCTCGCCAAGCTGGCCCATGCACCCGACACGGAACGTTTCCAGCGTCGTGAGCTTGCCAGGATACAGGACGTAGCCGCGCGCCTTGACGGCGTCGTAGAAGCTCTTGAACGTGTAACGCGGACTGTCCGGCGCGTAGAACGTTACGATGATCGGCGCCTGAATCGTCACGGGCAGGAAACTCTTGAGGCCCAGTTTCGCCATGCCGTCAATCAGCGTGCGGCAGTTATGCGCGTAGCGGGCGCCGCGGGCGGCAAGGCCGCCCTCTTCGAGATACTGCGCGATCGCCGAATCGAACGCCGCCACCACATGGGTCGGCGGCGTGAAGCGCCATTGCGTGGTTTTCTGCATGTAGACCCACTGGTCGTACAAGTCCATCGACAGCGAGTGGCAGTTGCCCTCACTGCGTTCGAGCGCGCCGCGGCGCACGATGACGAAGCCCATCCCGGGTGGTCCCTCGAGGCATTTCCCCGAGGCGGCCACGACCGCATCGAATGGCGTGGTGCGCGCGTCAATTTCGAGCGCGCCGAACGAACTCATCGCATCCACGATCAAGCCCTTGCCATGGCGGGCGACGACCTGCGCAATGTCGTGCAGCGGGTTGAGGATGCCGGTGCTGGTTTCACAGTGCACCAGCGCCACCTGCGTGATCGACGGATCAGAGGTGAGCGCGCGCTCGACGTCAGCGGCGGCAACCTGCGTGTCCTCCGGGTAATCGATGGTCGTCAGCTTGCGGCCGAGCACCCGGCATATTCTCGCGATGCGCTGGCAGTAAGCACCGTTTTGCGGCACCAGCACGTGTCCCGTACGGGGTACCAGCGTGCCGATCGCGGCCTCGACCGAGAACGTGCCACTGCCCTGCATCGGTACGCACTCGTGCGTGCCGGTGCTGTACGCGATTTGCAGGAGACGTTCGCAGACACGCCCGGTGATTTTATTGAAATCGACATCCCAGGAGCCCCAGTCGCGCAGCATGCTTTGCTTGGTGCGCAGCGAGATCGTCAAGGGTCCGGGGGTCAGCAGATACGGTTCGGTAGTCATCGGATTGCCCACTCAGAGTGAACAGGGGGATCTTCCAGCAACTGCCGGCATTTGTAGAGCTCGAGGGCGATTGCGGCCGTTGATTGACGGCGAAGGCCGCCGGGAATCTGCCGTGTGCGCGAGGGGCGCGGCCGTGCCGTCAAGGGGATCGCCCCAGGAGTGACGCTGCCTCGTCCGCGAGGACGCTGGCCTCGTCGACGCGAATCACTTCGATCGCAGCCCGGCTGCTCGATGCGGCAATGCTCGCCTCGATGCCGACACACGCGAGGTTCGCTTCCGGGTTGATGTCGATGTCGGCCCACTCCAAGCCGCGCAGAATCCGGCGACGAATCTCCGGGCAATGCTCGCCAATGCCGCCACCGAAAACGATCAGATCGACCCCGTCGAGTTCGCTCATATACGCCGCCACATAGTGCCGGGCACGTCGACAGAATATCTCGATCGCCAACGCGGCGCTCGCGTCGCCACCTTGCGCGAGCGCCAGCAGCTCGCGCATGTCGGCGGTGCGGCCGGAGAGGCCGAGGAGACCACTATCGGCATTGAGCTCGCGGCGCATTTGCGCCGCGGACATGCCGTTGCGTTCCATGACGTAGAGAAGCGCGCCGGGATCGACGTCCCCGGAGCGCGTACCCATGACAAGACCTTCGAGTGGCGTGAATCCCATGCTGGTCGCGATCGCGCGCTCATCGAGCGTCGCGGTGACTGAACAGCCGCGCCCGAGCTGCAGGCTGATGACCCGGCTGGTGGGCCGGCCGGCCGGCACCCGCTCACGCCCCGCGCGGCAGAGGTAACGGTGCGCAGTGCCGTGAAAACCGTAGCGGCGTACGCCAAGGGCCTCATGCCAGTGCTTCGGTACTGCATACCGATAGGCAGCGGCGGGAAGCTGGGCGTAGTACGCGGTGTCGAACACGCCGATTACGGGGCAGCCGGTGCCGAGCCGCGCTCGTACGGCCGCAACCACCGCCAAGGCGGGCGGATTGTGCAGCGGAGCCAGTGCGCCCAGCTCAGCAAGTGCCGCGAGCTGCGAGTCACCGAGCCGTGCTGTCGCCCGGAAGGTCTCACCGCCATGCACAATGCGGTGCACGGTCGCATCGAGTCCCGCGAGCAGGTCGCGACCGTGTGCCGTTACGTTCGACAGCCACGCGAGCACGAAGTCAGCGGCCTCGGCGAGTGTTCGCATCGGCGCTGGCGTGGGCGGCGCCGGCTCAGCTGTCTGCAGCACGAGATTCCCCGACCCGTCGGCCATGTCCACGAAAGCGCCCGCCTTGAGACGGCGTGCAGGTCCTTCGCCAGGCACTTCCATCAGATCGAACTTGAGCGATGAACTGCCGGCGTTGAAAACGAGCAGTTGCATCAGCGTGGCCCGCGGCGCCCGAGCTTCGGGCAGCGCAGGGGACTGCCGGAGCCGCTCATCGCGCAACTTGCGCTTGCCTGCGCACGAGGCGGCGAAGGGCGTAGGCGCTGAGCAGCACGAGCACGCTAACGAGGCCGAACAGCAGGGAAGCGCGCTGCTCGGGGATGACGGACATCGCTGCCACAATCGCGAGCATCGCGACGATGACGAGGCGCGTGAGCCACGGGTATCCCCACATGCGCATCCGCAGCCGCTCGGGCGTCTCGTTCTCAAGACGCCGGCGCAGTCTGAGCTCGGCCACGGCGATCAGGACGTAGACGAAGATCGCGACGGTACCGTAGGAATTGACGAGGAACGCAAAGATCCTGTCGGGCGACAGGTAACTCATCGCGACGGTTACATAGCCGAATGCCGTACTGCTGAGGATTGCGGCAACCGGCACGCCGCGTGCATCGAGCCTGGAGACTATCGCGGGTGCGTCGCCACGCCGGGCGAGCGCCATCAGCATTCGCGAAGAAGCGAACAGGCCGGAGTTCAACGCTGACAGCACCGCCGTCAGTATGACGATACTCATCACGGTGGCTGCCGCGGGAATCTTGAGCACCTCCATGACGCTGACGTATGGCCGCGCCATACGCATCGTGTCGTTCCAGGGCACGATGGCGACCACGAGAAAGATTGAACCGATATAAAACACCAGCACGCGCCAGATCACCGACTGCGTCGTCTCGGCGACCGCCTTCTCGGGTTCCGCGGACTCTGCGGCAGCGATCGTGACGATCTCAGCGCCGAAATAGAATCCGGTCGCCGCGACCGCTCCCGTGAGTACCGGTACGATGCCATTTGGCATGAAACCGCCGTGCGCCGTAAGGTGCGACACTCCTCCCAGCGCTCCCGGCCAGGCACCGAGGGCGAAGAGTGCGCCGGCGCAAAGAAATGCAACGATTGCAGCGACCTTGATCGAGGCGAACCAGAACTCCGCTTCACCATAGGAGCGCACCGACAGCAGATTCACGATGGTGAACACAGTCATGAGTGCGAGTGTGAACTGCCAGGGCGCGATCATCGGCCACCAGGTGCCAAGGATCTTTGCCCCCGCGACCGCTTCAAGGGCAACCACGATCACCCAGAAGTACCAGTACATCCAGCCGGTCAGAAAACCCGCTAACTCTCCGAGCGCCAGGCGGTTGTACTCGTAGAATCCGCCGACCGCGGGGTATGCGATCGCCATTTCGCCCAGCATGCGCATCACCAGCACAACCAGCGTACCGGTCAGGGCGAACGAGATTACGGCGGCCGGCCCCGCCGAGCCGATGACCACCCCGCTGCCGACGAACAGGCCCGCGCCGATCACTCCACCGAGCGCGATCATCTGCATGTGCCGCCGCCGCAGCGAGCGCCGCAGCCCGCTGGACGCGGCGCTGGGCTCGGTCATCGGCGGGAGCTCGCGCGGGGAGTGCACGCCGGCCGCGTCACATGAATTTCTGGTATTTCTCGAGGTGCCGTACCGGCTTAGACAGGGCGTCACGGCGGAATGGATCACCGAGTTCCTGCGTCACCATAATCTCCAGCACGGTGGTCTTGCCGGCACTCTGCGCCGCGGCGGCGGCGCGCAGGGCAGGCGCGACGTCGGTCAGTCGCTCGACGGTCACGCCATCGCAGCCGAAAGCGCGCGCCACGGCGGCCCAGCTGGGGTTCTCGAGATTGACCCCCTGGTAGCGCCTCGAATAGAAGTCGACGTGGTTCTTCTTTTCCGCGCCCCACTGTTCATTGTTGAAGACGATCACCGTCACCCCGATCTTCTCGCGGGCGCACGTGAGCAGTTCGTTGAAGCTGATGCCCCACGCGCCGTCGCCAACGTAGGCGAACGCCGCACGCTCGGGTGCCGCGAGCTTCGCGCCACAGATGACCGGAAATGCATAGCCGCAGTTGCCAAAACTCATGGCGGCAAACATCGACCGCGGTCTGTCGAAACGCAGATAGGAGTTGGCGACCGAGCAGATATTGCCGATGTCCGTTGACACCATGGCGTCGGGCGGCATGGCCTGCTCGAGTGCCCGCAGCATCTGGCGCGGATGCATGCGCTTGGTGTTGGCCGATACCTCGAGCGAGTACGGATCGCGCTCGTGGGTCCATCCCGTGAGCTCCGCTTCCCAGGCGCTCTTTTCGGCAGCAATGCGTGACAGCCGCTCGGCGCGACTCGCCGAGCCTGCCAGCCGCCGAGCTTTGAGGTGTGCTATCAAGGCACCGGCCGCGGCGCGTGCATCGCCATGTATTCCCACTGAGATCGGCTTGACGAGCCCCAGCATCCGCGGGTCGCTGTCAATCTGGATGATCTGCGCCTTATTCGGCCAATAGTCGAGCCCGTGTTGCGGCAGCGTTCCAAAGGGTCCCAGGCGAGTGCCAAGCGCGAGCACGACGTCCGCCTGGGCAATGAGCTTCATGGCGGCCTTCGAGCCCTGATAACCGAGTGGGCCGACGGCCAGGGCGTGGGACGCCGGGAACGAATCGTTGTGCAGGTAGCTGTTGCACACGGCCGCTCCGAGTGTGTCCGCAAGGTCGATCGTCTCGGCCGTGGCGCCTGCCGTGATGACTCCGCCACCGGCGACGATCACCGGGAAGCTCGCGCCTGCCAGCAGGTCGGCTGCGGCATCGAGTGCCGCCGAGTCACCCGGCCCGTGGTTGATGCGCATCGGCTTGGCGATGCTCGCCTCGATCTCGCCGTAGAAGAAGTCGCGCGGAATATTGAGCTGGGTGGGTCCCATCTCGAGCATGGCGCGGTCAAAACAGCGCGCGGCGATCTCGGCCATGCGGCGCGGATTGTTGACGTGCCCCTGGTACTTGGTGATCTTCGAAAAAATCGGCAGTTGCTCGGTTTCCTGGAAGCCGCCCAGCCCCATCGTCATGGAGCCCGTCTCCGGTGTGATGAACACAACGGGCGAATGAGCCCAGTAAGCGGCCGCGACTCCGGTAACGAAATTCGTGACTCCCGGTCCGTTTTGCGCAATGCACACACCGTGGCGGCCCGACGCGCGCGCGTAACCGTCGGCCATATGAATCGCGCCCTGCTCGTGAGCTACCGGCACAAACCGAATGCCAGCCGCCGGGAAGATATCGAGCGCGTCCATGAAAGCTGAACCGACGATCCCAAATACGTGCGTCACACCATTCGCGGCGAGCGTTTCAACGAGCGCCTCAGAGGGCCCCATCTTCTGCGGCTGGGTCACAGGCTTGCTCCAGTCTTAAAGTTTCTTCGTACGAGATGGTTTGTCTCTTTAAGGCATGCATATTACAATACTCGTTCACTTGAGCAACATGCATTTCTGTATAACGCCTCTTATGTCCCGTTTACCGGAATGGAGCCCTTAGCGACATGAATAGCCGTGTGCTGTCGCTCCCGGCCGAGACTGCAGAAATCGCGAGCGAAACCTCCTCCACGCTCAAGGCATTCGGCGTGCTCGAGGTCCTGGTGCGCGCGGGTCGGGCCGTCACCCTCTCGGAGCTCATGCAGGCAACGGAGTTGCCGAAGCCAACGCTGCACCGGACCCTGGCGTTGTTCGAGGAAGCGGGGTTTCTCGCCCGCGAGCCCGGCGGTCGCGCCTACATCATCGGTGAACGCCTGTCGCGCTTTGCCCTCGATGTTCTGCGCAGTGATGGGGCCGCGGCCGAGCGCCGCACGATATTGCGGCGCGTGGTCAGTGAGATCACCGAAACCTGCAATCTGGCGGTGCTGAAGAAAGGCGCCCTCATTTACCTTGATCGCGTCGAAGCGCCGTGGCCGCTGCGGTTGCACCTGCCGGAGGGCGGGGACTCGCTGCCCCCGCACTGTTGCGCCAGCGGCAAGCTGCTGTTGGCTCACCTCGCAGCCCCCGAGCGACAGCGCCTGCTCGGGCTGATGCCGCTGCAGCGATTCACCGAACGCACCATCACCGACCGAGCGGTGCTCGAGTCGGAGTTGGACAGGATCGTTAACGTCGGTTACGCCGTCGATAACGAGGAATACGTGCTCGGTGTTGCCTGCGTCGCGGTACCGGTGCGCAACCGGCACGGCGACGTGATCGCCTCGGTTGCGGTGCAGGGAGCGACTGCTCGGCTGCCCCTGATGCGTGCCATTGAGTTCATACCGCGTCTGCGCGTTGCGGCGGCGGAGATCGGGTCCACTTTCGGCTGACACGACAGTCCCCTATAGCGCACTTCCCTTGCGGCAGCTGCGGGATGCGCGGAGATCGACATGGAAATGACGCTCGAGAGTCTGGAACGCCATTGGATGCCCTTCACGAACAATCGCGAGTTCAAGCGCGAGCCACGCCTGTTCGACCGTGCGAGCGGCATGCACTATTGGACTCCGACGGGGCGCAAGATCCTTGATGGCAGCTCCGGGCTTTTCACTACGCCCGCTGGTCACTGCCGAGCCGAAATAGCGACTGCTGTCGCCAAGCAGTTGCAGACGCTCGACTTCACGCCGTCCTTCATGCGCGGCCATCCCGGTGCGTTCGCACTGGCCGACGGCGTCGCCGCGCTCACCCCGAAGGGTCTCGATCACGTTTTCTTCTGCAACTCCGGTTCCGAGGCGGTCGACACGGCGATGAAGATCGCACTCGCCTATCACCTCGCTCGCAATGAGGGACAGCGGACCTATTTCGTGTCCCGCGAGCGCGCCTATCACGGCGTGAACATCGGCGGCACGGCGCTGAGTGGCATGGTGCGCAATCGCGAGGCCTTTGGCGCATTGATGCCAGCTGTATTGCATCTGCGGCACACGCTCCTGCCGGAAAATCGTCTGACCCGTGGGATGGGCACGACCGGAGTTGAACTTGCCGATGACCTGTCGCGATTCGTGAACCTCGTGGGTGACAAGCGTATCGCCGCGGTGTTCGTCGAACCCATTGCCGGGTCCACCGGGGTCATCGTGCCGCCGCGCGGCTACCTCGAGCGGCTGCGCGAGATCTGCAATCGCTACGGCATCCTGTTGGTGTTTGATGAGGTGATCTGCGGCTTTGGCCGCACCGGTGAGCCGTTTGCCGCGACCACGTTCGGTGTGACACCCGACCTCATCACCATGGCGAAAGCCCTTACCAACGGCGCTCAGCCGATGGGGGCGGTGGCGGTACACGACAGCATCTATCGCACGATCGTCGATGCCGCGCCGGACGGTGCGCCGGAATTCTTCCACGGCTACACGTTCTCGGCGCATCCCGCGGCTTGTGCGGCCGGGCTCGCAACGCTCGAGAT
>CATPBQ010000174.1 GCA_955652795.1 uncultured Steroidobacteraceae bacterium
AAACGCACCGACATCGCCATCCTGCGCACCCTGGGCGCAGCGCCACGGCGCGTGATGGGCATATTCATCACCCAGGGACTGGTGATCGGCTGGCTGGGCGTGGCGCTCGGGGTGGTGCTGGGACTCGCGCTCGCGCTGCACGTCGACACCATCGTGCCGTTTCTCGAGCGCACCTTGCGCTTCCAGATCCTGGACGCCGACGTGTACTACATCACCGCGATCCCCGCCGAGGTGCACTGGAGGAACATCCTCACCATCGCCGTGGTGGCGCTGCTGCTGACGGCGCTCGCCACCGTGTATCCGGCGATCCGCGCGGCGCGCACCGCGCCGGCCGAAGCGCTGCGTTACGAGTAGTCCATGGGCGGGTACGAATGGCTCATCGGCACGCGTTACCTGCGCTCGACACACCGCCGCGGCTTCGTGTCGTTCGTCGCGCTCATGTCGGTATGCGGGCTGACGCTGGGGGTCGCGACCCTCATCGTCGTGCTGTCAGTCATGAACGGCTTCGAGCGCGAGCTGCGCAGCCGCATTCTCGCGGTCACCTCGCACGCCACCATCATGGGGCTTTCCGGCGCGCTGCCGGACTGGCGTGATCTGCAGCAACAGGTGCGGCGGCAGAGCGGCGTGCAGGCCGCGGTCCCCTACGTCGAAAGCCAGGCGATGCTCGCCAACGGGGTGCGCCTGGCGGGGGCGAGCGTGCGCGGGGTGCTGCCCGAGGAGGAACGCACCGCCACCGGCCTGGCACAGCATGTGACTTCCGGCAGCCTCGATGAGCTCAAGGCCGGCGCCTACGGCACCATTCTCGGCAGCGCGCTCGCGCACGAACTCAACGCGCGCGTGGGCGATTCGGTGGTGCTGATCGCGCCCGCGGGCACGGCAACGCCCACCGGGGTCGTACCGCGCATGCGCCGCTTCCGGGTGGTGGGCCTGTTTCAATCCGGCATGTACGAGTTTGACCGGGGACTCGCGCTGGTGCACATGGCGGACGCCGCGCGCCTGTTTCAGCTCGGCGAGGCGGCTACCGGGCTGCGGCTGGCGTTCAATGACCCGCTGCGCGCCCCGGCGATCGTGCGCCGCGTGGCGCTGGCGCTCGGGGGTCCGGGCTTCTACGTCACCGACTGGACCCAGGATCACGCCAACTTCTTCCGCTCCATCGAGATCACCAAGTCGATGATGTTCGTCATCCTGCTGATGATCGTCGCCGTGGCCGCCTTCAACATCGTCGCCACGCTGGTCATGATCGTGAAAGAGAAGCAGACCGACATCGCGATCCTGCGCACCCTCGGCGCCGGTCCACCCAACGTGCTGCTGACGTTCGCGGTGCAGGGCGTGCTGATCGGACTCGCCGGCACACTGCTCGGAGCGCTGCTCGGCACGCTGCTCGCCGACAACCTGCAGTCGCTGGTGGGCGCGCTCGAGCATCTGCTCGGTACGCAGTTCCTCGACGCGCGGGTGTACTACATGAGCGATCTGCCGGCCTACGTCGAAGGCATCGACGTGCTCAGGGTCTGCGCGGTGGCGTTCGTGCTGTGCGCGCTGGCGACCGTCTACCCGGCGTGGCGCGCGGCACGCACCGCGCCTGCGGAGGCCTTGCGGCATGAGTGACAACGTTCTGGAAGCCCGCGGCGTTCACAAGAGCTTCCGCCAGGGGCCGGTGCTGCTGCCGGTGCTGCAGGGTGTGGCGCTCGCGGTGTCCGCCGGTGAGCGGGTCGCAATCGTCGGCGCCTCCGGTTCCGGCAAGACCACGCTGCTGCAGATTCTCGGGGGTCTCGACCGTCCCACCGCCGGCGAGGTGTTGGTCGCCGGCCGCGACATTCACTCCCTGGCCGAGAGTGAGCGCGGCACGCTGCGCAACCACGCGCTCGGTTTCGTGTATCAGTTTCATCACCTGCTGCCGGAATTCTCGGCCCTGGAGAACGTGGCCATGCCGCTGCTGGTGCGGCGCACGAAAGTCGCCGCCGCGCGTGCCGAGGCGCAGCGGCTGCTCGAGCGTGTGGGTCTTGGCGAGCGGCTGCAGCATCGGCCGCACCAACTCTCCGGCGGCGAGCGGCAGCGCGCGGCGGTCGCGCGCGCTCTGGTGACGCAGCCGCGTATCGTGCTGGCCGATGAGCCGACCGGCAATCTGGACGGCGGCAACGCCGACAGCGTGCTGGCGCTGATGCTGGAGCTCAATCGCGAACGCGGTACCAGCCTGGTGGTGGTGACTCATGACCTGAAGCTCGCCACGCGCATGGAGCGCGTGTACGAACTCGAGCGCGGCACGCTCACCGCGCGTGCCTAGCGGTGCGGGCGCGCCGCGCGCCGCCAGCTTCAGGCCGCCTGGGTGCCGTGTCGGGTGCGGTAGCGGCTCCTCACCTGCCAGCGCCACAGCAGCTCGAGCGACAGCCAGCCGATGAGGCCGGCGAGCAGCGCGCAGGCGATGCATCCGGCGACGAACGGCCGCCACACCGGCGCCAGGCTGTGGCCGAACCAGTGCCAGCTGGGGACGAACTTGAAGTGCTGGCGCGGCGTGTGCAGCAGCGCCGCCCCCACCCGGTAGGCGAGGTAGTACGCGGGCACCGCGGTGAAGGGATTGAGCAGGAAGGTGGTGCCGCAGATCACCGGAATGTTGAGGCGCCAGATGACCGCAACGCTGGTTGCCAGGATCAGGTGCACCGGCAAGGGCACGAAGCAGATCGCAAGTCCGGCACCGAAGGCGTGCGTCACGCCGCGCCGATGCAGCGTCCACAGGTGCGGGTCGGTGATGCGCGCGCCGAAGGGCCGCAGGAACCAGCTCTCGCGCAGCGTGCGCGGGTCGGGGATGAGTCTTTTCAGCAGCCGGCGTGGCATCGAGCCGCGGACTGTACCAGAAGGCCGCCACGGGGGATGTGCGGCGCGCCGCAGCGGCGGCGCTGCCTTGAGCGGGCGCGCCCCTCCGGTATGATGCCGCCTTCGCAGTCACCGCTCCCTGGGGTCGCGTAGGATGTGGGAAATAGTGCGGGCCGGCGGCCCGCTGATGTGGCCGATCATTCTGTGCTCGATCACCGCGGCGGCGATCATTCTGGAGCGCCTGTGGACCCTGCAGGACAAGCGCGTGCTGCCGCAGGAGCTGCCACAGCGCGTGTGGCAGCTGATCGAAGCGAACCAGATCAATGACAAGGTGATCGCGGCGCTCGAGCAGAACTCCCCGCTCGGCAAACTCCTGGCCACCGGACTCGCCAACCGTCACCGGCCGCGGGAGATCCTGATGGAGCGTCTCGAGGACACCGGGCGCCACGTGGTGCACGAACTCGAGCGCTTTCTCAACACGCTCGGCACGATCGCCGGCGTGTCGCCACTGCTCGGCCTGCTCGGCACCGTGACCGGCATCATCCGCGCCTTCAACGCCATTCAGGCCGGTGGCATGGGCGACCCGCGCGCGCTTTCGGGCGGCATCGCCGAGGCGCTGATCTGTACCGTCGCCGGCCTGTGCGTCGCCATTCCCGCCCTCATCTTCTACCGCTACCTGCGTGGCAGGGTCGATGGCATCGTGGTGCAGATGGAGAAGCATGCGATCCGCATGGCGGACGCGCTGGAAGCGGCGCGGCTGCGCGAGCGCGCCTCGCCGGCGGCCGCGGCGTAGCGGGCCTGACTTGCCGTGAACCTCAAGCCGCGCCGCCACGAGGAGCCGGAAATCAACGTCGTGTCGCTGATCGACGTGGTGCTGCTGCTGGTGGTGTTCTTCATTCTGTCGAGCAGGTTCACCGACGAGGGGCGACTGCACGTGCACCTGCCGCATGCGAGCGCCGTGCCGAGCGAGAAGGTCAGTGGCGAGCCGCTGGTCGTGAGCGTGACCCAGCAGGGCGGTTATCTCGTGAACGGGCGCGAGCTCATCAATACCAGTCCCGAGACGCTGCGCGCCGCGCTGCTCAAGGAAGCCGGCACCAACCGCGCCATCCGCATCACGTTGCGCGCGGACGCGCGCGCGACTCACCAGTCCGTCATCACCGCCATGGACGTGCTCGGGCGCCTCGGGTTCTCCGAGGTCAATGTCGCGACGGTCAAGGAAGAGACGGCGGGCAAGCCTTGAACGACGCAGGCCGCCCGGTAACCGCAACGAGGAGCGTGCCGCCCCCCGGTGGCGGCGCGCTGCGGGCCTACCGGCGCCTGCTCGGCTATCTGCGCCCCTATCGCGGGCGCTTCATTGTCGGGATCCTGGGCGGGGTGTTGTTTTCCGCCACCATGGCGAGCTTCGCGCTGCTCGCCAAGAAATTCGGCGACGGCACCTTCACCCACCAGGACCCGCGCACCATCGTGTGGGTGCCGCTCGCCCTGATCGGACTGTTCATCCTGCGGGGCCTGGGCGACTTCATCCAGACCTACTTCATGGGCTACGTCGGCCGCCAGATCGTCAGCCAGCTGCGGCGCGAGGTGTTCCGGCGCATCCTGCAACTGCCGATCGGCTACTTCGATCGCAGTTCCTCGGGCGCGCTGCTCTCGCGCCTCACCTACAACACCGAACAGATTGGCCAGGCGACCACCGACTCGGTGATCATCGTCGTGCGCACGACGCTCACCATCATCGCCTCGGTCGGCTTCCTGCTGTGGCTCAACGTGCGCCTCACGCTCATTGCGCTCACCATGGGGCCGCTGGTGGGCTGGCTGGTGTCGGTCATCAACCGGCATTTCCGCCGCTACAGCCGCCGCATCCAGGACTCGATGGGCGACGTCACGCGCGTCGCCAAGGAGAGCTTCGAGGCCCCGCGCCTGATCAAGGTCTACAACGCCCAGGAGCATCTCGGCCGCCAGTTCGACGCCGTGAACGATCACAACCTGCGCTCGAACATGAAGCTGATCCTGACCAAGGGAGTCTCCAATCCCATCGTGCAGCTGGTGACCGTGGTGGGTCTCGCGTTCGTGCTCTCGATCGCGATAGCCGATGCCATACACGGCCGCATGAGCATGGGTGACCTGTTCGGCTTCCTGACCGCGCTGGTGAGCATCGCGCAGCCGCTGCGCGAGCTGGTCGGCGTGGCCGGCCCCCTGCAGCAGGGGATCGCCGCGGGGCAGAGCCTGTTCGAGCTGCTGGATCAGCCGGTGGAGCCGCAGGGCGGGCCCTGGCGGGTCGCGCGCGCACGCGGTGCGGTGCAGTTTGAACACGTGTGGTTCTCGTATGCGGGCGGGGTGACGGCGGCGGATCCCGGCGCGGCGCCGGCGCGCGAGCGGGCGGCGGCGCTTGCCGACGTGTCGCTGCAGGTCGCGGCGGGTGAGAGTCTCGCGATCGTCGGGCGTTCGGGCAGCGGCAAGTCAACGCTGGTCAATCTCCTGCCGCGCTTCTACGACGCCGGCGCAGGCAGCGTGCGCATCGATGGTCGCGATGTGCGCGATTACGAGCTGCGCAACCTGCGCGAGCAGATCGCGGTCGTCAGCCAGGATGTGGTGCTGTTCGATGACACCATCCGCAACAACATCGCCTTCGGTCGCGAGCTGCCGGATGCGGCCATCGAGCGCGCGGCGGAGGCCGCACACGTGCTCGAGTTCGCGCGCAGCCAGCCCGCGGGGCTCGATGCGCTGGTGGGTGATCGCGGCGTGCTGCTCTCCGGCGGGCAGCGCCAGCGCATCGCCATCGCGCGGGCGCTGCTGAAGGACGCGCCGATCCTGATCCTGGACGAGGCGACCTCCGCGCTCGACACCGAGGCCGAGCGGCACATCCAGGCGGCGCTGGCGCAGCTGGTGCGCAACCGCACCACCCTCATCATCGCCCACCGCCTGTCCACCGTGGAGCAGGCCGACCGGATCATCGTCCTCGAAGCGGGCGCGATCGCCGAGAGCGGCACGCACGTGCAACTGCTGGCGCACGGCGGCCTGTACGCGCA
>CATPBQ010000175.1 GCA_955652795.1 uncultured Steroidobacteraceae bacterium
CCCCGCGGTGCGGGCCTCCTTCGAGGCGGCCTGGGGCGTGCCGCTGCAGGCCGAGCCGGGCCTGCGTATTCCGAACATGTTCGAGGCCGCCCTCGACGGCACCTTCAGGGGGATGTACGTGCAGGGCGAGGACTTCGTGCAATCCGACCCGAACACGCACCACGTGAGCGCCGCCATGGCGTCCATGGAGTGCGTCATCGTGCAGGACCTGTTCCTCAACGAGATCGCAAAGTTCGCGCACGTGTTCCTGCCGGGCTCCTCGTTCCTCGAGAAGGACGGCACCTTCACCAACGCCGAGCGGCGCGTGTCGCGGGTGCGCAAGGTCATGGAGCCGCTCGGCGGCTACCAGGACTGGGAAATCACCGCGCTGCTCTCCAACGCGCTCGGCTATCCGATGCACTACAACCATCCATCCGAGATCATGGAGGAGATCGCGCGCCTCACGCCGACCTTCACCGACCTCACCTACGAGAAGCTCGACCGCCTGGGGAGCATCCAGTGGCCGTGCAACGAGGCCGCGCCCGAGGGCACGCCCACCATGCACGTGCACCAGTTCGTGCGCGGCAAGGGCAAGTTCTGGCCGACCGAGTACGTGCCCACCACCGAGCGCTCCACCAGCCGCTTCCCGCTGATCCTGACCACCGGACGGATACTGACGCAGTACAACGTCGGTGCGCAGACCCGCCGCACCGGCAACGTGGTCTGGCATGCCGAGGACTTGCTGGAGATCCATCCGCACGACGCCGAGGTGCGCGGCATCAGCGACGGGGACTGGGTGGGGCTCACCAGCCGCGCCGGCGAGATGGTGTTGCGCGCCAAGGTGTCCGAGAAGATCGCACCCGGAGTCGTGTACACCACGTTCCACTTCCCGGAGACCAATGCCAATGTCGTCACTACCGAGAACTCCGACTGGGCCACCAACTGCCCGGAGTACAAGGTGACCGCGGTCGAGGTGGTGCTGGTCAACCAGAAGGACGCATGGGAGAAACGCGCTGAGGCCGAGCGCGCTCTGCCGCACCCCGCCCGCCGGCGCAGGCACGATCGCGCCCCCGCCTGAGCGAGGCGCTGCCGCAGCCTGACGATGAGCCCGGAATCGGTGGCGAAGGCGCAAGAGCCGGGCGCGGTGAGCGCGGAACTCGCCGTCGAGCGTTGGTCGCGCGGCGGGCTCGCACACACCACGGACCTGGTGGCCGAGGAGGTGCCGGTCGCGCTCGTCTATCACGACGTGCCGCACGTGGTGATGCTGGCGACGCCGGCGGATCTCGAGGACTACGCGATCGGCTTCACCCTGAGTGAGGGCCTCGTGGCGAACGCGCAGGAGATCCGTGGCGTTGAAGTCACCTACGGCGCGGCTTCCGCCGACGTGCACATTACGGTGGCCTGGGAACGGTTCACGCAGTTGCTGCAGCGCCGCCGCAACCTCACCGGCAGGACCGGTTGTGGTCTGTGCGGGGCGGAGCGCGCCGAGGATGCCATCCGCGAGTGCGCACCGGTGCCGGCCGGCGTCAGCGTCAGCGCCGCCGAGTTGCACGCGGCGATCGGGGAGTTGTCGGGCCGGCAGCCGATCAATGCCCGCACCGGCAGCGTGCACGCGGCGGCGTGGGTCGTGCCGGGAGAGGGGATCAAAGTGGTGCGCGAGGACGTCGGCCGGCACAATGCCCTCGACAAGACCATCGGGGCGCTGTCGCGCGCGCACGCTGACTTCACGGCGGGTTATATGCTCATCACCAGTCGCGCCAGCTACGAGATGGTGCAGAAGTGCGCCACCGTCGGGATCTCGTTGCTGGTGGCGCTGTCGGCGCCGACGGCCTTCGCAGTGCGCCTGGCGCGGCGCTGCGGGCTCACGCTGGTCGCGTTCGCGCGCGCCGACCAGCACGTCGTCTACGCGCACCCGCACAGGTTGACCTGAGACACGGGCCGGCACATGAACATCGACCTGCTCATCAAGATGACGAACGAGATCGGCGCGTTTTTCGCCGGCACGACGGATGCGCCGGAGGCGTCGCGCGCCGTGGCCGCTCACCTCAAGCGCTACTGGGAACCACGCATGCGCGCGCAGATGATCGCCTACTACGAGCAACGCCAGGGCGCGGGCCTGACGGATCTCGCCATGAACGCCGTGGCGCTGATGGCCGCCGAAAGCAAAGCCCAACCCGCTACCAGCCCCGCTGAGCCGGGCGCCAAGGCATGAGGCCGGGCGAGCCGGGCAAGGCGCTCATCTGCGGCTCACTGGCGTTCGACACCATCATGGTGTTCGGCGATCGCTTCGCCAGGCACATCCTGCCCGACAAGATCCACATGTTGAACGTCTCGTTCCTGGTGCCGCAGCTGCGCCGCGAATTCGGCGGCTGCGCCGGGAACATCGCCTACAACTTAAGCCTGCTCGGTGACGTCGCTTATCCGATGGCCACTGTCGGGCGCGACTTTGGGCCGTACCGGGAGTGGATGGCGGGCGCCGGCGTACCCGCCGATCACGTGCGGGTGATCGATGCGGAGCTCACCGCTCAGGCGTTCATCACCACCGATCTCGATGACAATCAGATCACGGCGTTCCATCCGGGCGCGATGCAGCACGCGCACGAGAACCGCGTGACGGATGCCGCTGACATCGCCATCGGCATCGTGGCGCCCGACGGGCGCGAGGGCATGATCCAGCACGCCGCGCAGTTTGCCGCCGCCCGCATCCCCTTCATTTTCGATCCCGGCCAGGGATTGCCGATGTTCAGCGGCGAGGAGCTGGCGCGCTTTGTCGGGCAGGCGACCTGGGTCACGGTGAACGACTACGAGTGGCAGCTGCTGCAGCAGAAGACCGGTTGGAACGTGCCCGAGCTCACGCAGCGCGTGGCCGCGCTCATCGTGACGCGCGGCGCAGCCGGCTCCGTCATTTATACCCGCGACGGGGAGCTCGCGATCCCGAGCGCGCAGGCAGTGGCCGTGGTGGATCCCACCGGATGCGGGGATGCCTATCGTGCCGGCCTCATCCACGGCCTGCTGCACGGTCTTGACTGGCTGAGCACCGGACATATTGCCTCGCTCATGGGCGCCATCAAGATCGAGTCGCGCGGCACGCAAAATCACCGCTTTACGCGCGCCGAATTCGACGCGCGGCTGGCGTCGGCGTTTCCCCCGGCGCGCTGAGCAAGGCCGCGGTCAAAAGGTTAAACTGCCGCCTTTGGCACGGCAGATGCGGCGGAACGAGCTCCATGGCGAATGACTTTCTGTTTACTTCCGAGTCGGTCTCCGAAGGCCACCCGGACAAGGTCGCGGACCAGATCTCGGATGTGGTGCTGGACGCGATCCTCGCGGAGGATGCGCGCGGTCGCGTCGCCTGCGAGACCCTCGTCAAGACCGGCGTGGTGATCGTCGCCGGAGAGGTCACCACGTCTGCGTGGGTCGACGTCGAAGCGCTGGTGCGCAAGACGGTGCTCGACATCGGCTACAACACCTCGGACATGGGATTCGACGGTGCCAGTTGCGGCGTGCTCAACCTCATCGGCAAACAGTCTCCCGACATCGCCCAGGGCGTGGATCGCAAGGACGAGCGCAAGCAGGGGGCGGGCGACCAGGGACTCATGTTCGGCTACGCCAGCAATGAGACCGACGTGCTGATGCCGGCGCCGATCACGCTCGCCCATCGCCTGGTCAAGCGCCAGGCTCAGGTGCGCAAGGCCGGCAAGCTTCCCTGGCTGCGTCCGGACGCGAAGAGTCAGGTCACGCTGCGCTACGAGGATCACAAGCCGGTGGGTCTCGAGGCGGTCGTGTTGTCCACCCAGCACAGTCCGGAAGTTTCGACCAAGGCGCTGCGCGAGGCGGTGATGGAGGAGATCCTCAAGCCCATCCTGCCGGCGAAGTGGGTCGACAAGCGCACCAAGTACCACATCAACCCGACCGGACGTTTCGTGATTGGCGGACCCGTCGGGGACTGCGGACTCACGGGGCGCAAGATCATCGTCGACACCTACGGCGGCTACGCCCGCCACGGTGGCGGCTCGTTCTCGGGCAAGGACCCTTCCAAGGTCGATCGCTCGGCCGCGTACGCCGCGCGCTATGTCGCCAAGAACATCGTGGCGGCGGGCCTCGCCGAGCGCTGCGAGGTGCAGGTGTCCTACGCCATCGGCGTCGCCGAGCCGACTTCGATCATGGTGGAGACTTTCGGCACCAGCCGCCTGTCGCGCGAGCGCCTGACGCAGCTCATCCGCAAGCATTTCGACCTGACACCCTATGGTCTGCGCGAGATGCTCGATCTGGTGCGACCCATCTACCAGAAGACCGCGACCTACGGCCACTTCGGCCGCACGGAGCCGGAGTTCACCTGGGAGCGCACCGATCTCGCCCAGACACTCGCCGCCGAGGCCAAGGGGGCACGCGCGGCCTGAGGAAGAAAACGCAGCCGCACGGGCTGCGGCCACGCTTGCTGAGGAGCGTTGCGACGGGCCGAGGCGCGCACCATGCGCGCCTCGCGCCTGCCAGGCTCAGCAGGCGTCGTGTCATTCATACGGCGCTCACTCTGACAGCGGAGTATCGAGTATGAACGCCACATTGAAATCCGCCGCCCAAGCGGGCGACTACAAGGTCGCTGATCTGGCACTTGCGGACTGGGGACGCAAGGAGATCGCAATCGCGGAGACCGAGATGCCCGGTCTCATGGCCATTCGCGAGGAGTACGCGCGCACTCAGCCTCTGAAGGGGGCCCGCATCTCCGGCTCGCTCCACATGACCATCCAGACCGCGGTGCTCATCGAGACGCTGCAGGCGCTCGGGGCACAGGTGCGCTGGGCTTCGTGCAATATCTTCTCTACCCAGGATCACGCCGCCGCCGCCATCGCCGCGCGCGGCATTGCGGTGTTCGCCTGGAAGGGCGAGTCGCTCGAGGACTACTGGGAGTACACGCACCGGATCTTCGAATGGTCCGACGGCGGCTACTCCAACATGATCCTCGACGATGGTGGGGACGCCACGCTGCTGCTGCACCTGGGGGCGAAAGCCGAGGCCGATGCCGGCGTGCTCGGCGCCCCAGTGAGCGACGAGGAGCGCGCGCTGTTCGCCGCCATCCGCGCCAGGCTCAAGAGCGATCCCAAGTGGTACTCCACGCGCATCCGCCAGATCCGCGGCGTCACCGAGGAAACCACCACCGGGGTCAAGCGCCTGTACCAGATGGCGAAGGAGGGCAGGCTCGGATTCCCCGCGATCAACGTGAACGACTCGGTCACCAAGAGCAAGTTCGACAACCTGTACGGATGCCGCGAGTCCCTGGTGGACGCGATCAAGCGGGCCACCGATGTCATGGTGGCGGGCAAGGTCGCGGTGGTGTGCGGTTACGGGGATGTCGGCAAGGGCTGCGCCCAGGCGCTGCGGGCGCTGTCGGCGCAGGTGTGGGTGACTGAGGTCGATCCGATCTGCGCGCTGCAGGCGGCCATGGAGGGCTACCGGGTCGTCACCATGGAGTACGCGGCCGACAAGGCCGATATCTTCGTCACCGCAACCGGCAACTTTCACGTGATCACCCACGATCACATGGTGCGCATGAAGCACAACGCGATCGTGTGCAACATCGGCCACTTCGACAACGAGATCGACGTCGCGAGCCTGAAGCGCTACCCGTGGGAGAACATCAAGCCCCAGGTCGACCATGTCATCCTTCCCGACGGCCGGCGGCTCATCCTGCTGGCCGAGGGGCGGCTGGTGAACCTCGGCTGCGGCACCGGGCACCCGAGTTACGTGATGAGCTCGAGCTTCGCGAATCAGACCATTGCGCAGGTGGAGCTGTTCACGCACCCGGGGAAGTACCCGATCGGGGTCTACGTGTTGCCCAAGCACCTGGATGAGAAGGTCGCGCGGCTGCAGCTGAGGAAGCTCAACGTCGAGCTCTCTGTGCTCACCGATGAGCAGGCGCGCTACATCAGTGTCGACAAATCCGGTCCCTACAAACCCGATCACTACCGCTACTGATGAGCGCTCCCACAGCCAACGACGGCGCCGCTGCCGGGCACACCGCAGCGGCGCCGCCGCGTGCCGCGGGTGGTGCGGTGCTGCTGGACGGCAAGATGGTCGCCGCCAGGGTGCGCGCCGCGGTCGCGGCGCGCGCGGCGGACTTCGCCGCGCGCCATGGACGGCGGCCGGGACTCGCGGTGGTGCAGGTGGGGGAGCATCCGGCCTCGAGCGTGTACGTGCGCAACAAGCGCAGCTCCTCACAGGAGGCCGGGATCGAGTCCTTCGCACACGACCTGCCGGTGAGCACCAGCGAAGAGCGGATTCTCGCGCTCATCAACGCGCTCAATCACGATGAGCGCGTCGACGGCATCCTGGTGCAGTTGCCTCTGCCTGCGGGCGTGGATACCAATCGCGTGATGGACGCCGTCGACCCCGTCAAGGACGTCGACGGCTTCCATCCGGTGAACACGGGGCTGCTGGCGCAGAAGAGGCCGAGGCTGCGCCCGTGCACGCCCTTGGGGGTGATCCGGCTCGCGCAGGAGTACGGCCTCGCGCTGCCAGGCCTGCGCGCGACGGTGGTGGGCGCTTCCAACATCGTCGGCCGGCCCATGGCGCTGGAACTGCTGCTGGCCCGTGCGACCGTGACCGTGTGCCATACGGGAACCCGCGACCTCAGGGCCGAAGTTGAGCGCGCCGAGCTGGTGGTGGCCGCGGTCGGCAAAGCCGGCTTCATCCCGGGGGACTGGATCCGTCCCGGGGCCGCGGTATTCGACGTGGGGATCAATCGCAGCGCTTCCGGCAAACTCGTCGGCGATGTCGAGTTCGAGCGTGCCGCCGAGCGTGCCGGCTGGATCACCCCGGTCCCCGGCGGCCTGGGTCCCATGACCATCGCGATGCTGCTCTCCAACGCGGTCGATGCCGCCTGCCTGAGGACCGGCACCCCCGTGTGAGCCGTGGTGCGCGCCGAGGGTTCCCGCTCGCCGGCGGCCGGCTCGACCATGTTGCCGGCCGCGTGGTCGCGGTTGTCGTCTATCGCCGACGCTTGCACATCGTCTGCGACCCGCCGCCGCGACGGTTACAACCTCGTGCATTGGAGCACCGGTGACCTGTGTTGCACCGTCCCCGCGCGGCGTTTTCCCAGCGCAGTCAGCCTTGATCACCTGCGCGCTTCAGCGCGGCGCACGACGGCACACCGCGGGCACGGGCGCGGCAACAGGTTGTGACGGCGCGCTGCGCCGAAGCAACATCTAACCCCTGACAGTTCGCTGGCCGCGACACTTCCAACATGTTACGGTCGTAGTTGGGCGCGCGCTCGGCCGGTGATCGGTGTATCATCGCAAGTCCGGCCCCGCGTTGGGTGATAGTGGAGTAGGAACGATGGCAAGACGTCCACCGAACGATGGCGCATCCTGGAGCGCCCGCGAACTGAAGACTCTGAAGGCACTCGCGAAGGCGGGAACCCCAACCGGACAGGTCGCCAAGAAGCTCGGGCGCACGGCGGCTGCGGTTCAGCAGAAGGCCATGCGCGCGGGCATCTCCTTCAGAGCGGCGAAGCGGTCCGGAGCCCGGAGAAAGAAGTAACGGGGCACGGGTTTTGATTTCTCAGGCCTGGGCGCCCGTCGCGGCGGCGGTGCGCCCGGGCAGTGCGTTCGCAGCCGATCCGCAAGATGCCGGCCTCTAAGGGCGGGCCCTGACTCCGTGACAATACCGGCTCCCGCGGCGATCGGCGTCAGCCAGAACGAAGGGGGCAGCATGCTCAAGCTCATCCGCCTTACGTGCGTTCCCGTGGCGCTCATGCTCAGCGCCTGCGATGTGCAGGTGCGCGATGAAACGCCCGCGGAATATCCGGCCAACCACGACATCGGGATGTACGACATCAAGGCGACCGTGACGCGCGATACGCTGGTGACGCCCGGATCGGTGTTCCTGTTTGCGCTCGGCGACAATCAGAGGATTCCGCTCAGCCAGGAGGGCTCGGAGTGGCGCGGGTTGTATTCGGTGCGCTGTCAGAGCAGATTCCCGCTGCAGATCCTGGCCGAGTGGAAGCTGCAGGGGCTGTCCGTGCGCCACAAGCTGGTGCCGCCGCAACCCCGACAGATCAAACTGCGCGAGCCGCCGCTCACCTACTCGGCGAGTTTCGACTCCGCCGGCAAGGCACCCAAGGGAGGCTGGGTGGGGAGCGTGCAGTATCGCTTCGTGACGGTGCCGAGTGCGCAGATCACCGCGGCGCGTGTCGAGCCCTCGAGCGAGGCTGCGGCGGACGTCAAGGCGGCCAAGGCCATCTCGGTACTGACGCCGCTTCCGGTCGTGGCGGGCTGTGGCGACCTGGCCGAGATCCGCCTCGCGGCGACCGATGCGCACGCGCACGGCACGCTGGCCATCGACACCGATCACCCGACCGTGCCTCACTGGCAGACGAGGGTGGAGTTCTCGCCAAAGTGAGCGGCGCGACCGGACACCCGCGGGCACTCAGTGCTGCGGCCGCGGTTGTGCTCATGGCGTGGACGGTAGCGGCCGCGGCCGCGGCGCCCGCCGCAGCGCGCCCTGAGGCGCCGCTGAAGATCGGCATCATCGGCGCCGGACACATCGGCGGCACGCTCGCCTCGCTGTGGGTGAAAGCGGGCCACGAGGTACTCGTGTCCTCGCGGCACCCCGATCAGCTCGCGGGGCTCGTGCGCTCGCTCGGACCCAGGGCCCGGGCGGGTACGCCGCGCGAGGCCGCGCTGTTCGGCGATGTCGTGCTGATCTCGGTGCCCTACGGGGCGCTGCCGCAGATCGGGCGTGACCTCAGGACCGAGCTCAGCGGCAAGATCGTGCTCGACAC
>CATPBQ010000176.1 GCA_955652795.1 uncultured Steroidobacteraceae bacterium
ATCGTCGCCGGCGGTTTGCCCGAGATGTCGTAGACCACGCGTGAGACGCCCGCCACCTCGTTGACGATGCGCCGCGAGACGTGGTCGAGAAACTCGTACGGCAGGCGCGCCCAGTGCGCGGTCATGAAGTCCACCGTCTCCACCGCGCGCAGCGCGATCACGTAGTCGTAGCGGCGCCCATCGCCCATGACGCCCACCGAGCGCACCGGCAGGAAGACCGCGAAGGCCTGGCTGATGCGGTCGTAGAGATCGTGCTTGCGCAGCTCCTCGATGTAGATGGCATCGGCACGCCGCAGCAGCTCGGCGTATTCCTCGCGCACCTCCCCGAGGATCCGCACACCCAGGCCGGGTCCGGGGAAGGGATGGCGATGGACCATCTCGCGCGGCAACCCCAACTCGATGCCGAGCCGACGCACTTCGTCCTTGAACAGCTCGCGCAACGGCTCCACCAGCTGCAGGTGCATCTTCTCGGGCAGGCCGCCCACGTTGTGATGCGATTTGATCACGTGCGCCTTGCCGGTGCGGGCGCCGGCGGATTCGATGACGTCGGGGTAGATCGTCCCCTGAGCGAGGAACTGCACGCCGCTTAAGCTGTGCGCCTGCTCGTCGAACACCTCGACGAAGGTGCGACCGATGATCTTGCGCTTGGCTTCCGGGTCGGTCACGCCGGCCAGAGCCGTGAGGAAGCGCGCCTGCGCGTCGACCCGGATGACGCGCACGCCGAGGTGCTGCGCGAAGGTGTTCATCACCTGTTCGCCTTCGCCCAGGCGCAACAGGCCATGGTCGACGAACACGCACACCAGCTGATCGCCGATGGCGCGGTGCAGGAGGGCGGCCACCACGGACGAGTCGACTCCGCCGGAGAGTCCCAGCAGGACCTTGCCGTTGCCAACCTGCGCGCGCACGCGCCCGATCGCATCCTCGATGATGTTGCCGACGCTCCACAGCGCATCACTGCCGCAGATCTCGCGGACAAACCGCTCCAGCAGCCGCGCGCCCTGCGTGGTGTGAGTCACCTCGGGATGGAACTGCACGCCATAGAAGCGGCGGCGCTCGTCGCTCATGGCGGCGAACGCAATGGTGCTGGTGGCTGCGGTCGCCACGAATCCTTCCGGTAACGCGTCCACGCGGTCGCCGTGACTCATCCACACATCGAGCACCGCCTTGCCAGCGGGGCTACGCCGATCCTCGAGGTGATCGAGCAGGCGCGAGGCGCCGGTCACGGTCACCTCCGCATAACCGAATTCGCGCTCCGTGGACGGTGCGACCCGGCCGCCGAGCTGCTGCGCCATGGTCTGCATGCCGTAGCAGATACCGAGCACCGGCACGCCGAGCTCGTAGACCGCGGGCGGCGCCCGCGGCGGGTCTGCGTCGGTGACCGATTCCGGACCGCCGGAGAGGATCACGCCGCGCGCCCGGAAGGCGCGCACCTCGGCGTCGCTCACATCCCAGGGGTGGATTTCGCAGTACACGCCCAGTTCGCGCACGCGGCGGGCGATGAGCTGCGTGTACTGCGCACCGAAGTCGAGGATCAGGATGCGGTGCGCGTGGATGTCGGCGTGTGGGGCGCCGCCGGCGGTGGCGCTGCCCGCGTGCGTCGCGTTGCCGGCGGCTGCAGCCGCAGTGGCGTGGGGGATGCCGGCAGGTCGTGGAACGCTCGCCATGGGCTCAGGAAACGCGGTAGTTGGGGGCTTCCTTGGTGATGCTGACGTCGTGCACGTGGCTCTCGCGGATGCCGGCGGTGGTGATGCGCACGAACACCGGGCGCGTGCGCATATCGGTGATGTTGCGGCTGCCGGTGTAGCCCATGGCCGCCCGCAGTCCGCCCGACAGCTGACGCAGGATGGTGACCACGCTCCCCTTGTAGGGAACGCGCCCCTCCACACCTTCCGGCACCAGCTTCTCGAGCTCGGTGGCCGCGTCCTGGAAATAACGATCCGCCGAGCCGTGGCGTTCGCCCATGGCGCCGAGCGAGCCCATGCCGCGATAGGACTTGTAGGAGGCGCCCTGGTACAGCTCGACTTCGCCGGGGGATTCCTCGGTGCCGGCGAACAGGCCGCCGATCATGACCGCATGCGCGCCCGCCGCGATCGCCTTGGCGATGTCGCCGGAGAAGCGGATGCCGCCATCGGAGATGACCGGCACGTCCGCGTCGCGCAGCGCCTGCGCGACGGAGGCAACCGCGGAGATCTGCGGTACGCCGACGCCCGCGACGATGCGCGTGGTGCAGATCGAGCCTGGTCCGATGCCGACCTTGACGGCGTCCGCGCCGGCATCGACCAGCGCCTGCGCAGCCTCGGCAGTCGCGATGTTGCCGGCGATCACCTGGCTGTCCGCCCACTTCGCCTTGATGCGCTTCACCGTCTCGAGCACGCCCCTGGAGTGCCCGTGCGCGGTATCCACGACCACCAGGTCGACACCGGCTTCGGTAAGGGCCGCGACCCGATCGAGGGTATCAGGCGTGGTGCCGACCGCCGCGCCGACGCGCAGGCGGCCGCCGCCGTCCTTGCAGGCGCGCGGAAACTCGTTGGCCTTCTGGAAGTCCTTCACGGTGATCATGCCAACCAGCTCGTGGTCACCGTTCACCACCAGGAGCTTTTCGATGCGGTGCTTGTGCAGCAGTGCCAGCACCTGGTCCTTGGGCGCGTCCTCGCGCACCGTGACCAGGCGTTCCTTGGGCGTCATGACCGAGGAGACGGGAGCCTCGAGCTTTTCCTCGAAGCGCAGATCACGATGCGTGACGATCCCGACCGCCTTCTTGCCGACCACGACCGGCACGCCGGAGATGCCGCGCGAGCGCGTGAGGTCCAGCACCTCGCGGATGCTCATGTTGGGGGACACGGTGATCGGGTCCTTGATGACGCCGCTCTCGAACTTCTTCACCCGGTCGACCTCGCGCGCCTGGGCCTCGATGCTCATGCTCTTGTGGATGATGCCGACGCCGCCTTCCTGGGCGATGGTGATGGCGAGGCGGGCTTCGGTGACGGTGTCCATGGCCGCGGACATGAGCGGCACATTCAGGCGGATACGGCGCGTGACGCGGGTGGAGAGATCGACCTCGCGTGGCAGAATTTCCGAGTAGGCCGGAACCAGGAGGACGTCGTCGAAGGTGAGAGCTTCTTCGAGAATGCGCATGCGCGATTATATGCGCTCGGCCCGCGCCGGTAAACCTCGTGCTAAGGTACTTTTATGCCCATAAATCCCGACGACCGCGCCGGTCCCGCGCCTGCCCGGGAGGTGTACAGCGTCACCCGTGTGAACCGCGAGGTGCGCGCGCTCCTCGAGCGCGGCCTCAGTGTGCTGTGGGTGGAGGGGGAGCTGTCGAACTTCTCGCAACCCGCCTCCGGCCACTGGTACTTCTCGCTCAAGGACCGGGACGCGCAGCTGCGCTGCGCCATGTTCCGGATGAAGAACTCGCTCGTCGGCTTCACGCCGCGCGCCGGCGCGCAGGTACTGGTGCGTGGCCGTATCAGCGTGTACGAGGCGAGGGGCGAGTACCAGCTCATCGTCGAGCACCTGGAGGAGGCGGGCATCGGCGCGCTGCGGCGCGAGTTCGAGCGCCTGAAAGCGAAGCTCGCAGCCGAAGGTCTGTTTGCGCTCGAGTGCAAACGAAGTCTGCCGCGGTTTCCGCAGCGTATCGGCGTGATCACCTCGCCATCCGGGGCCGCACTGCGCGACATCCTGCATGTCCTCGCGCGGCGCTATCCGCCGGCGGCGGTCCTCATCTATCCGACGGCGGTGCAGGGGGCGGCCGCCGTGCCGGCGCTGGTCGCGGCGCTGCAGAGCGCCTCGGCGCGCGCCGAGTGCGAGGTGCTGATCCTCGCCCGCGGCGGCGGCTCGCTCGAGGATCTGTGGGCGTTCAACGACGAACGGGTCGCGCGCGCCATACGCACGTGCCGCCTGCCCGTGGTCTCGGGGGTCGGGCACGAGATCGATTTCACCATCGCGGACCTCGCGGCCGATGCGCGCGCCCCCACCCCCTCGGGGGCCGCGGAGCTGGTGGTGCCGGATCGCAGCGCGTGTCTCGAGGTCCTGGCGCGCACCGCGCAGCGCCTGCGCGCGGGCATGCGGCGCGAGCTGCGCGTGAATGGCGTGCGCTTCGAGGGCACCGAGCGGCGCCTGAAGCTCGCGCATCCGGGGGTACGGTTGCACCAGCAGATGCAGCGTCTCGATGACTTCGCGCAGCGCCTCAGCGCGGCGGCGCGCGCCGGCCTGCACCGTGATCAGATGCGCGTCGCGCACAGCATCACGCGTCTGGTGCGCCGCTCGCCGGACCATGTGGTGCGGGAATATCGCGGGCGGCACGAGGGTGTCGAGGCACGGCTCGAGCACGCCGCACAGGAATGCCTGTCGCGCGCGCAGCACCGCCTGGCTCTGGCGCAGCGCGCACTCAACGCCGTCAGCCCGCTCGCGACGCTCACGCGCGGCTTCGCCATCGTGACGCGCGCCGCGGGCGGTAGCCTGCTCACCGATGCCGCCGCGGTGGCGGCCGGGGAGGAGATCGAGGCGCGTCTCGCCCGCGGGAGCCTCAGGGCGCGTGTCACCGCTCGGAATCAGGAAGGCTAGCGTGCCAGGCGGGGGCACACAGTTGGCGCAGGGCGCACGGCGTGCGCTGCTGCTGTCGGGCGCCTTGGTTACGAGCCTGGCGGCGGTGCCGGACTTGCCCGCCGCTGCGGACTCGCCCCCCGCGGCGGCGCTGTTGCCGCAGCAGGAGCTCGTTCCAGGCGGCGTCGCCCTGGTGAGCCTCGACGCACCCGACGGGCGCGCGCCACGGGCCACCTTCGGCGAGCAGCGGGTGCTGGTGCTGCGGGTGCAGGACAGGTGGCTCGCCGTGGTTGGCATCCCTCTGTCACAGGTCCCTGGCCACGCGGAGCTGCGGGTGCATGAGGGCGCATCGGCCGACACCGCGGTGGGCTTCGAGGTCACCGACAAGCAGTACAGTGTGCAGCGCCTCACGGTCGCACCGCGCCAGGTGAACTTATCGGCGAAGGATCTGGCGCGCGTCTCCCGCGAGCGGCCGCGCATTCTGCGGGCCATCGGCACGTTCTCGGAAAGTGCGCCGCCGACTCTCAGGCTCGTGCAGCCGGTCCCCGGCATCCGCTCGAGCTCCTATGGCTCACGGCGCATATTCAACAACGAGGCGCGCAGTCCCCACAGCGGCATGGACATTGCCGCGGCGAGCGGGACGCCGGTACTGGCCGCAGCGGACGGCCGCGTGCTCGACACCGGCCGTTATTTCTTCAATGGCAACACGGTGTTCCTCGATCACGGTGCGGGCCTGGTCTCCATGTACTGTCACCTGAGCGCCATCGCAGTGAAGCCGGGCGCGCAAGTCAGGGCGGGCGCGGTCATCGGCAAGGTGGGATCCACCGGACGCGCGACCGGGCCGCATCTGCACTTCGGGGTGGCGCTGAATGCCACGTTCGTCGATCCGGCGTTGTTCATGGCGCCGCTCGCCCCGCCCCCGGAAGCCTCACATGACGGGTCCGGCTGACGGCGCTCGCGATGGCGCTTTCATGCGCATCGCGCTCGGGCACGCGGCGGCCGCCGGCGCGGGGGGCGAAGTGCCCGTGGGCGCCGTGCTGGTGCGCGGCGAGGACATCATCGCCACGGGCGGCAACCGGCCGATCGCGAGCCACGATCCGACCGGGCACGCGGAAATCCAGGCGCTGCGCGCCGGCGCTCAGGCCCTGGGCAACTACCGGCTCAACGACACCACGCTGTACGTGACGCTCGAGCCGTGCGTGATGTGCGCCTCCGCCATCGTGCACGCGCGCGTTCGCCGGCTGGTGTTCGGCGCGTGGGATGCGCGTGCCGGTGGGGCCGGCAGCATCACCAACGTGTTCACGCTGCCGGGGCTCAATCATCGCGTGGATGTCTTCGGTGGCGTGCTCATGGACGACTGCGCGCGTCTCCTGCAGGAGTTTTTCGTGCAACGGCGCGAGTAACTTTGCCGCGCGGCGCCGCGCCCCCGGGGGGCGCGTTTGTGTGCAGGCTAAGCCTCAGGCGCCGGGAATCGCGTGGCTGAATGTGTCCGGGGCCGGGGCGCCCTGGGCGGCGGGTGCGTGGGTGACCGTCGCGCTGTGCGTGGACACCGCTTCTCCGGGCTGCCACTCCAGCAGCGTGAGGTAACGCTGGATACGATCCACGAACTGCACCGGTTCCCAGCCGCGGGCGTAACCGCGCCTGGCGTGCGCGTACCAGCGCTCCTGCGCGAGCAGCGGCAGGCGCGCACGCACCTCTGCCCAGGAGTCGGCGTTGTTGCCGAGTGCCTGGGTGATGATGCGCGCGTCCTCCAGGTGCCCGAAGCCCACGTTGTAGGCGGCAACCGTGAGCCAGGTACGGTCGGGCTCCGGAATGCGCTCCGGGATCTTGGCGCGCACCTGGGCGAGATAGCGCGCGCCCGCGAAAATGCTCTGCTGGGGGTTGCTGCGGTCCTTGATGCCCATGGCGTGTGCCGTGTCTGCGGTGAGCATCATCACCCCGAGGGCTCCGTCGCCGGATTCGGCGCGTGCCTCCCATTTCGACTCCTGGTAACCGATCGCGGCCAGCAGGCGCCAGTCCGTGCCCGACTGTGCGGCTGCCTGCTCGAACCACGAACGGTAAGCGGGAAGCCGGTCGCCGACGTGGGTCTGGAACTCGCGCGATTCCTCGTAGGCAAAGCGGCGCGTGTCCCCGGATGCCTGCTGCACGAGCCGCGCCAGTGCGCCTGAGGCCTGCAGGTCGTGAAAGAAAATGTTGACGCTCGCGAGCAGATCCGGCGCGCCGTGCCGCACCAGCCATTGCACCGGCCGCTCCTGCGGCAGCGCAAAGCCCACCAGCACGTTCGGGTACAAATGATGGGCAAAGGAGAATTCACGCGCGTCGGTGATGGCGTAATCCACCCTGCCGGCGTCAACGTCCTCCACCGGGTCGGCCGCGGTCGGCGCGGTTTCCACCCACTGCAGGGCGGGCGCGACGGTGCTCTTCAGGTGCTGCAGGATGCGCTCCTGCGGACTGCCGGCGCGCACCGCGAGTTTCGCCGCTTCCAGTTGCAGCGTGTCCCGCGGCTGCACGCGGCTGCGCTGGTAGACCACCAGCTGCGGGATGCGCGCGTAGGGTTGGGCCGCATCCCCTGCGCGGCTCCAGTCCGGTGTGTCGGTGAGCGATGCCGCGGCGATATCGGCGCGGCCGGCGACGAGTTCCGCCTGCATCGCCTCCTCGTTGTCGAGCGCATACATGGTGAGTGTCACGCCCAGCCGCGCCGCATAGGCACGCGCCAGATCGAACTCCAGCCCCTCGCTGCCCTGCGCGCCCAGGTAGTAACAGGTCGGCAGATTGAGCGTGACCACGCGCAGCTCGCCGCGCGCGCGGATCGCATCGAGGGTGACGGTCGCGGTCCTGCCGCAGCCCGCGAGCCAGGCAAGCAAGGTGACGACGGCGGTGAGGAATGCGCGCACGAACCCTCCCCTCGCCACGCGGCCTTTCGCTAGAATACCAGCCCCGCAACACCCGTGCGGAGCCGGAGAGGTACCGAAGCGGTCATAACGGCGCCGACTCGAAATCGGATGGTCGGGTAAAACCGGCACGTGGGTTCGAATCCCACCCTCTCCGCCATGAGTACCGCGCTGCGCTCACGATGCCGGTTTCTTCAACACCTCGCGGTAAGCCGCGGCGAACGCCTCGACAAACGTGTGGGGCAGATGATCCGCCGGCATCTCGATGAGGTTGCGATAGAAGGTCGTAAACAGATCCCAGTACTGCCCCTTGTCGGCCGAACGGGTTTTGCCACGGCGCGCCGCGCGCTCGAAGCGCGCCTCGAGTTCCGCCGGATCCAGGCGGTCGAGGAATTCCACAAATGCCGCGCGCGTCGCGAGCGCGGCGGCACCTTCGTGAGTCTTCGCTTCCGCGACCATTTCGC
>CATPBQ010000177.1 GCA_955652795.1 uncultured Steroidobacteraceae bacterium
ATGGCGGGCAGCAACAACATCGTCATCGCCCACGAGCTGATGCACACCCTGGGTGCCACCGACAAGTACGACCTGGGCTCGGGTGAGCCGCTTTATCCGATCGGCTTTGCCGAGCCGCACCGTCAGCCGCTGTACCCGCAGGAGCGGGCGGAGATCATGGCGGGGCGCCGCGCGCTGTCGGCGCATGATTTCGAGATGCCGCTAGGTCTGCGCGATGTCGTCGTGGGTCCCGCGACGGCGCTGGAGATCCGCTGGACGCGCCCGTGAACCGCCCGCCGCACCTCAGCGCTCACCCGGGGCTCGTCGCGGTGAACGTCAGTGTGCGCGCCGGCGCGCGCGAGCTGGTGCGGGACCTGTCGGTGCAGTTCGCTCCCGGCGAAGTCGTGGCGATTCTCGGGCGCAACGGCTCGGGCAAGACACTCACGCTGCACACGCTCGCCGGGCTGCGCAGCGCTGCCGCCGGCGAGGTGCTGCTCGATGGCGCACCGCTCCTGCAGTTCAAGCGCAGGTCCGTGGCGCTGCGGCTCGGGCTGCTGCCGCAGGACGTGGAGGATGCGTTCGTCACCACCGCGATGGAGACGGTGCTCATCGGCCGCCACCCACACCTGGCACTGTGGCAGTGGGAAACGGCCGAGGATGAGCGCCTGGCGCGCGAGGCGCTCGCGGCGGTGGACCTGCGGGATTTCGCCGTGCGGCGCACCGACACCCTCTCCGGCGGGGAGCAGCGCCGGGTGGCCGTGGCCGCATTGCTCGCCCAGCAGCCGGGCATCTTTCTGCTCGATGAACCGACCAATCACCTCGATCCGCACCACCAGCTCGCGGTGCTCGGCCTGTTCCGCGGGCTCGCCAATCAGGGTCGCACCGTCGTCACCACGCTGCACGATCCCACGCTCGCGGCGCGCTTCGCCGACCGCGCGCTGCTGCTGTTTGGCGATGGACGCTGGTCGCTGGGTCCGGTGAGCTCGGCGCTCACGGCGGTCAGCTTGAGCGAGCTGTACCTGGCGCCGATGATGGAGCTCGGCAAGGACGGCCGGCGCGTCTTCGTCAGCGCCTGAGCGCTTGCAGCAGCGGCGCATGCAGGGCGCCGTTGGTGGCGAGCACGCTGACGGTGTCCAGATCCACCGCCGCGCCCTCGAGGTCCGTGAACGTGCCGCCCGCCTCGCGCACGATCACCGTGAGGGCCGCGATGTCGAGAATGTTGACATCGGACTCGATCACCACATCGAGCGCGCCGCGCGCCAGCATGTGATAGTGCAGGAAGTCGCCGTAGCCGCGGCTGTAGTTCACGCGCCCGATGAGCTCCCCATAGCGCTGCCAGCGCGGCGAGCGCGCCAGGCTCTTGAGATTCCCGCTGGACAGGGCGGCGGCGGCGGGCTCCGCGACGCGACTCACGCGCACGCGACGATCGTTGAGCCAGGCACCCGCCCCCTCCTCGGCCCACGCGAGCTCGCCATAAGCGGGTGCGTTCGAGACCCCCAGCACCAGCCGCCCGGAGCGCAGCAGCGCGATCTGCGTGGAGAAGAACGGGCTTTCGCGCACGAACGACTTGGTGCCGTCGATGGGATCGACCAGCCAGATGTTCTGCGCCTGCATCGCGTGCTGTCCGCTCTCCTCCCCATAGAAGCCATAGTCGGGGAAGCGCCGGCTCAAGGTGGCGCGGATGATCTCCTCGGCGCGCACATCCGCCTCGGTGACCGGCGAGTCGTCCGGCTTGGTGCGCACCGCGGGATTCTTCCCGAAAAGCGCGCGGATCACCTCTTGCGCAGCCCGCGCGGCCTCGAGGGCGGCGCTGAGTTCTTTCGATGGCATATTCGCATTAGGATACGGCCATGGGGAACCGTCTGAGCAAGATCTACACGCGCACCGGCGATGACGGCACCACGGGCCTGGGCGACGGCACCCGGGTTCCCAAAGACAGCGTGCGCGTCGAAGCGTACGGGACGGTGGACGAGCTCAACAGCGCCGTCGGCGTGCTGCTCGCCGTGCCCGGCCTGCCGCCCGCCATCAGCGCCTGCCTCACGCAAGTGCAGCAGCAACTGTTCGACCTGGGTGGCGAGCTGTGCATCCCGGGGCACCGCGCCGTCAGCGCCTCCCAGGTCACGCAGCTCGAGCAGGCGCTCGATGCCTTCAACGAGCCGCTGCCGCCGCTCAAGGAGTTCATTCTCCCGGGCGGTGGCCCGGCCGCCGCCGCCTGCCATCTCGCCCGCACCATCGCGCGGCGCGCGGAGCGGCGCGTGTGGACGCTCGCGCGCGCCGAAGCGGTAAGCCCCGAGGTCGCGCAGTATCTCAATCGCCTGTCGGATCTTTTGTTCGTGCTCGCGCGGGTGCTCGCGCGGCACGAGCGCGGCGCCGAAGTGCTGTGGCATCACGAGCGCGACCCGCGGCGGTAACCGCGCCCCACTGCGCGCACCCGCCGCGGTCGATCCGCTCAATCAACCCGGCGACGACCCCGGTCCCGCCGCCAGGTGCTCCCTGAGCAACGCGCGGAAAAGCGGCCAGTCAAACGCCGCTCCCGGATCGGTCTTGCGGCCCGGCGCGATGTCGCTGTGGCCGACGATGGCTTCCGCAGACAGCGAGGCGTAGGAGGCGAGCAGCGCCGCGGCGAGGGCCGCGAGCTGTTGGTACTGCGACTCGGTGTAGGCCATGTCGTCGGTACCTTCCAGTTCCACCCCGACAGAGAAATCATTGCACGCCGGGCGGCCGCGGTATTGTGACGTGCCGGCATGCCAGGCGCGCTCCCCGAAGGGTACGTACTGCACGATCGCGCCATCGCGCCGGACGAGGGCATGCGCGGAAACGCGCCCGGCGGCGATCTCGCGGAAATAGGGGTGCGCCTCGGGGGGCAGGGTGCCGGTGAACAGCCGGTCGATCCACGGCCCGCCGAATTCCCCGGGCGGCAGACTGATGCCGTGCACCACCAGCAGTTCGGGCACCGTGCCCGCGGGCCGCGCATCGCAGTGCGGCGACAACACCTGGCGGGCGCCGCTCAGGAGTCCCGTGGCGGAGTCGATTTTCAGCGGCGTCACTTCAACAGGCCGAACACGGCAACGCCGCCCTGCGTACCCACGAACACTTTGCCGTCGGCAATCATCGGCGTGATGAACTTATTGCCGGCTCCGAATTGATCCCGGCCGCCGGAGGCCTGGGAGCTGTTATAGAGCTCGTGGCCGAGATTGCCGGCATCGTAGGCATGCAGTACGGCCGGGTCGGAGTTTTCGTGTGCCCAGATGATACCGTCGCTGGTGCCATTCGCCGATACCGCCGGGGAGGTTCCGGGATACGCGAAAGTATTGCCAGTGCTCGAGGACGGCGCGCTCGAGAGTTGCGCGTTCCTGACGGCGAAAGCCATGAGGGCTGCGCTGACCGGTCCATAGTACACGGCCCCGTTGAAGTAAGCGGGCGTGGAAAAAATGCCGCCGCCGAGCACCCCCGACAATTGCTGCCAGATATTATTGCGGCTCGAGCTGAACTTGCCCAGCGAGTCGCGGCTGACGACGTACAGGTTGCCGTCCTTGCCTGCGCCGACGGCGAGGTGACGCACGACGCCCCCGGAGTCCATCAGATCCGGTAGCAGCAGGATGCCACCGGATCCCAGGTCCTGATCGACGCTGGATTCGCTCACTGCGTTGGACATGGTGAAGTAGTCGGCCACGGTGAGGGTACCGCCCGCAGTCGAGAGCTTCAGAAAGCTGTTGCCGTAGTCCGCCTGGTCAGGGAAGCCGTTCGAGTCGAGCGTGGTCTCAAAGGCACCGTTGGCGGTGAGCAGATACACGTTGCCGGTTGAATCGGCGGCGGGTCCCCCGCCGCTCATCCAGATTGCAGGACCTGCTCCGCCGCTGTTGGGTGCAGCATTGAACACCGCGGTGCGGGCGAGCGTGCCCTGGCTGTACGCGATGACCCAGCCGGAATACGGCGCAACATCACAGTGCGAGGTCCAGCTGGTGTAGATCACCCCGCGCGAGAGCAGCAGCGCCGCGCGCTCCTCGTATTGCGCCGGGTCAAAGGTGGTGGTCCCGCCGCGCACCGGGTAGCTGGCCGAAATATCCACCGGGCCGTTGAGTAACTCCGCCCCCGTGGTCACGTCCAGCGCATGCAGCCGCTGGTGGTAGGTCGACGAGCCCGTCGCCTTGGACATGGCGACGAGGTAGAGGATGCCGTTCGCGCCGGCAGAACGGTCGATCACCGGCGTAGCCGTGATGCCGATGGTGGGTGACACCTGGTCGCAACCGTACGGGGGAACGTCATTCACAGTTTCCCCGGCCGCCAGCACCGACACATGCCACAGGACCGCGCCGCTGTCGGCGTCGAAGGCGTAGACCGAATCGTTCTCCGTGGCGACGAACACCACGTTGTGCATTGCGCCCTGCACGGTGAGCCCCGAGAGATAGAGCGGCTCGGCGTCCACCTTCCCGTCAGCGGCCAGGAAGCGCAGCTGCCCGAAACGCGTGGAGTTCACGTTCGTCAGGCTAAGAACCGATTCGGTGAGATTCTGACCGGTTCTGGCCGCGTCGTCCTTGTAGGTGACGACGTCGGTGCGCTGGACCGGCACTGGAATGACGCCGCCACCGCCAGGCGGTGGGGCCGTGTTTGTGGTTGTGCCAGTCTTGCCGCACGCCGCAAGCACCGCAACGAGCAGCAGCGAGAGCGTCCCGGCAAGACTCGCGCGTGGGCGCAGCATCGGTCTCATGCGCGCAGATTAGTTCGGCCCATCGCCGCTTTCAATCAGCAGCGTCGAACCCGGCACGGACTGCAGGTTGGGGCGCTGCTCGGGGCTTGTGCCACAATCCCCGCTCATGAGCTCCCCCAACAGCGCTTACGTCGCGCGCGACCTCGCTCACGTGTGGCATCCGTGCACCCAGATGAAGGATCACGAGCAGCTGCCCTTGATCCCGATCCGCTGCGGGCGGGGCGCGTGGCTCGAGGACTAC
>CATPBQ010000178.1 GCA_955652795.1 uncultured Steroidobacteraceae bacterium
CCCGCAGATGATGCCCGGGGTGGTCATCAGCGACCCGGAGCTCACGGTCGGCCTGCCGCCCGCGATCACCGCGGCCACCGGCATGGACGCCTTCGTGCACTGCTTCGAAGCGTTCTGTGCGCCGGGGTTCCACCCGCTGGCAGACGGCGTAGCGCTCGAGGGTATGAGGCTGATCCAGACGTATCTGCCGCGGGCGTACGACAACGGCAAGGACATCGAGGCCCGCTCGCGCATGCTGGCCGCGGCGAGCATGGGTGCGACGGCGTTTCAGAAAGGACTGGGGGGCGTGCACGCCATTGCGCATCCGGTCGGAGCGCATTTCAACACGCATCACGGCCTGACCAACGCGGTTGTTCTACCTTACGTTGTCGCGCACAACCGGCGGGGGATCGAGTCCCATCTGCCCGTCATCGCCCGGACGCTGAACTTGTCCGGTGAGCCGTTTGCCGCGATGTTCGATTGGGTGCTGGGCTTCCGCAAGCGCCTGAATATTCCGCACTCCCTGGCGGAGATCGGCGTGCCGCTGAGCAACCCGGACACCATCGGGCACGAAGCCTCGCTCGATCCTTCGGCGGCGGGCAATCCGCTGCCCACGGACGCGGCGGGCTACGCCCGTATCTTCCGCTCGGCGGTCAAGGGCGATCTGAACCTCGCTGGCTGAGCACAGTTAAGCGCTCAACTCGCGGATAGCCTGCCTCCACAGCGCCTCGGTGGCCGCCGCCACCACACGGCCGTCGGTGTCGGTGCCAAGTGGTGCCCCGCGCCAATCGCTGATCCTGCCGCCGGCACCTTCCACGACCGGGATCGCCGCCATAAAATCGTGTGGTTTCAGTTGCACCTCGATGACGAGGTCACAGTGACCGCCGGCGAGCATGCCGTAGAGGTAACAATCCCCGCCAAAGCGGCGCAGCGCGGCGCGCGCGCTGAGGGCTTCGAAGTGCCGCCGCTCCCCGGCGTCGAAGGTCTCCGCCGTGGTCGTGTAGACGCTGGCCTGCTCGATCGCGCGGCAGGCACTGGTCCTGACTTGCCTGCCGTTGAAGAGCGTGGGACGACCCTCACAACCCACCCAGCGCTCGCCGAGCGCCGGTGCCTCGATCACGCCGAGCACCGCCCGGCCACCCTGCAACAGCGCAATCAGAGATCCGAACAGTGGAAATCCCGTGATGAAACTCTTGGTGCCGTCGATCGGGTCGAGCACCCAGGTGAACTCACCGCTTCCTTCGGAGGCAAACTCCTCACCCCGGATGGCGTGCCCGGGAAAGGCCGCGCGAATCATGCGGCGCATCTGGGTCTCGATTTCGCGATCTGCGACGGTGACCGGACTGCCGTCGCCTTTGCGCTCCACGGCGAGCGGCGTGCGGAAATGCCGCAGCGCAATGCCGCGCGCGGCATCGGCGAGTTGCCCGGCCAGTGACAAGGCTGCGGGAGAGTCCGGGTGCTCAGTGAAGTTCATCGGGCGTGGCGCTGGCGCGCGTACGGCAATACCTGCAGCTCCAGCCAGTTGCGCAATTCCGCAAGCCGGCTTGAGTCTTGCTGCAATGCCGGGCCAAGACCGTGTTTCCAGGTCAGACGCCGGTCGCGAGGATCGCGCATGAGCGTGCGCAGATCGCTGACAAACGCTTCCAGTTCCGCACGATCGGCGAACAGCTGCTCTTCGATCAGCGCGGCACCGTAGCGAAGCGCAGTGGCCGCAATCTCGCCAAAACTATATTCGGGGTGGTACTGCACGCCCCAGCACGTGCCGGGACCGTGCCGCAATTCGACGGCCTGTAGCCCCATGTCGTTACTCGCCAGTACCACCGCGCCGTCAGGGAGCTGCTCGATATCATCGCGGTGCACCGTGATCGCCTCGAACACCGGCGGCTTGCCCCTGAACATCGGGTGCCGGCGACCCGCGTCGCCGAGTTCGATGCGGCGCGCGAATCCGAACTCCCGTCCCAGCGGATTGCGGCGAACGCGGCCGCCCGCCGCGCACACCGCCACTTGCAGGCCCCAGCAGCTGCCGAAGAACGGCACGCCCGCGGCAAACACGGCCCGCGCGAGGTCGATCTGCCGTTCAATGTGCGCGCCGCCATCGTAGACGTTCAGCGCCGAACCGGTGATGGCCACGCCGTCGTAGCCGGCGAGGCCGCTGCCGGAAGCGAACCGCACCTCGCCGTCCGCCGGCCGGACGATGTCGCAGCTTACGGCGGCCAGGCTCTTCAACACCTGTGCGTAGCCTTCGCCGGAGGGCTGGCCGCCGGCGGCGACCTGCTGCTCGCGTGTCGCCGCCCGGTTCCCGTCGATCACCAGGATGCTGGGTTGGGCCATATCACGAGCGCTCCCGCGGCCGCGGCGGAACCGCCATGCCCCTGTGCTCGAGGAGCGCGCGCAGCACATCCGGCCGGTCGGTGATCATCCCGTCCACATTGAACGCGAGCAGTCGCTCCATGTCTGCCGGGTCGTTGACGGTCCACGGAACGACGCGCAGTCCGAGAGCATGCGCCTGCTCGACCCGTTGCGCATCGAGATCCAGATAGTCCGGGCCCCAGGTGCCGGCACCTGTGGCTTTGACGAGGCGCTCAATCGAGCCGTCGAAGTGCGCAGGATCAAGTCCGCCCAGCCACGGCGACGGATGTGGCGAGCCGATCCGCACGGTGTCTTCGCCGGGCTGCTGATCGGTCAGGGCCGCGGTCGGGAGCTGTGGCATCAGCCGCTGTACAGCGCTCAACACTCGCCAGTCAAAGGCCAGGACTACGACCAGCGCGGCGCTGCCGGTGCGTTCCACATCCAGGCGCAGCGCCTGCACGAACGGATCGGGGGCAAGAGTGAGCTGCGGCTGCTCCGGGAACGTCTTGACCTCGATGGCGACGCGCACCCGACCGCGCCCGCGCGTGTGGACCAGCGTCAGCACATCCGCCAGACGCGGTATGCGCTCCCCATCCACGGGCTGCTGCTGCGGAAACTGCGCGGCGTAAGCGCTTCCCGGACGTATCCGGCCCACATCGTACGACTGCAGCTGCGCATACGTCAGGGCGAAGATCGGTGGACCCGCGGTCGCCAGAAAGCATCCACGCGCATCGCGTGTGCAGTCGGGGTTGAGTTCAGGGTCGTGACTGACGACCACCACGCCATCCCGGGTAACCCCACAATCGAGCTCCAGGGCACATACGCCGAGCTCCATCGCACGGGCAAATCCCGCGAGGGTATTTTCGGGCCACAGACCCCGTGCGCCGCGGTGCCCCTGCAGGTCAAACATGGCAGCGGGTCAGTGCATCACCCGACGTCGCGGAACGCGGGTCCGTGACCGGGGCTCCGACGACTAGCCGGTGGGGCGATGTTATATTTCCAACTGTCTCAGCTGTAGTGTTCAATTGAGACTACCTCGCCAAAAACTTGCTTGTCAAAGCGCCTGCAATAGATCCCGAGGGGCGCCCACCAAAATGATCTCCATCAGCCGCATGCTGACTGTGTTCCTGGCACTCGGGCTCCTGGCAGGGACCGAGGCTCGCGCTGACGATGCCAAAGTACTGAGGATCATTACCTGGGCAGACTACGCACCCGCCGAAGTCATTGCCCAGTTCAGGAAGGAAACCGGCATCCAGGTTCAGGTTACGCTCTCGAACAACGAGGAAATGATCTCGAAGCTCCGCGCCACCGGCGGCGCCGGTTTTGACCTCGCCCAGCCGTCGCAGGACCGCATCCTCGGAGCGCAGCAGGAATTCCGCATCTACAAGCC
>CATPBQ010000179.1 GCA_955652795.1 uncultured Steroidobacteraceae bacterium
CGCGCTCCAGGCGGCAAAGTCCAGACCCTGCGTCGTGCGTACCTGCGCGGAGGCCCACTTCTCGGCGTCCATGCCGCGCAGTTGCAGGTGCCCGAGTTCGCTGTTGGGAAAGAGTTTGCCGCCGGTGAACAGCGCCGTGCCGATGCCGGTGCCGAATGTCAGCATGATCACCGTGCCGGTGCAGCCGCGGCCCGCGCCCCAACGCATCTCGGCGAGGCCGGCGGCATCCGCGTCATTCTGGAACAGTACCGGCCGCGCCAGCGCCCGTGAGGCGAGCGCCGCGCCGTTGGTGCCTACCCAGGCGGTGTCGATGTTGGCGGCGGTATAGGCGGTGCCCTCCTTGATGACGCTCGGGAAGGCGACACCGACCCGGCCGGCGGCCGCGGGGAATCTCCCGGCCAGCCCCGCCAGCACGCTCACCAGCGCGACCGGGGTCGCCGGGCGGGGTGTGGGCGCCGAAACCAGCGCGCCCGTGAGGCGGCCGGCCTCGACGTCGACCAGGCCCGCCTTCACCGAGGAGCCGCCGACGTCGATACCCAACACTTCACCGGCCATGGATCAGCTCACAGGTTGGCGGCAGCGGCGAGCTGCAGATCGCGCGCGCGCCGCTTCTGGCGTGCGCGCATCCACACCGTGGAGATCGCGATACCGGTGGCGACGAGCAGCACCATGATCGTGGCGAGCGCATTGACATCCGGAGTCACGCCGAAGCGCACCTTGGAAAAAATGACCATCGGCAATGTGCTGGAGCCCGGTCCTGCGACGAACTGCGTGATGACCAGATCGTCCCAGGATAGTGTAAAGGCCAGGAGCCACCCGGAGGCAATTGCGGGCAGGATGAGCGGCAGCGTGATGCGCAAGAACACCCGCAACGGGCGCGCGCCCAGATCCATGGCCGCCTCCTCCAGCGATTCATCGAACCCGGCCAGGCGCGATTGCACCACCACGGTCACGTACGCCATGCAGAAGGTGATGTGGGCGAGCGTAATGGTGACCGCGCCCACCCCCTTGGGCCAGCCGATCAGCTGCTCCAGGGCGACGAACAGCAGCAGCAGCGACAAGCCCGTGATGACTTCCGGCATAACGATCGGCGCGGCGGTCATCCCGGCAAGCAGCATGCGGCCGCGAAAGGCGCCCAGGCGCGCCAGCGCCATACCGGCGAGCGTGCCGAGCACCACTGCGGCGCTCGCCGAGATCACTGCGATGCGGATCGACAGCCAGGCCGCCCGCAGGATCTGCTCGTTGCTCAGCAGCGCCACGTACCACTTCAGGGTGGGAGAATGCGCCGCATCCCACACCGTGACCAGGCGTGAGTTGTTGAACGAAAACACGATCATCGACAGGATCGGCAGGTACAGGAACACCAGCCCCAGGACCAGCGCGGTGCGCGCGAACAGGCTGTGCGCCTTCACTTGGCGGCCTCGAGCTGGCGCCGTTCGAGCCGCTGAAACAGCATGATCGGCACCACCAGCAGCAGCAGGATCACGATCGCGACCGCGCTCGCCACCGGCCAGTCGCGGTTCTCGAAGAACTCATCCGACAGCACCCGGCCGATCATGATCTGGTCGGTGCGCCCGAGCAGCGTCGGGATGACGTACTCGCCCACCGCCGGAATGAACACCAGCAGCGAGCCGGCGACGATGCCGGCGAAGGACTGCGGCAGCGTCACGCGCAGAAACGCCCGCAACGGCCGCGCGCCCAGATCCGCCGCCGCCTCAAGCAGCGTGCCGTCGTGCTTCTCGAGGTTGGCGTACAGGGGCAGGATCATGAACGGCAGATACGAATACACGATGCCGATGTACACCGCAAAGTCGGTCTGCAGCAGCGCGAGCGGATGATGGACTATCCCCAGATACATGAGCACGTTGTTGATCACGCCGTTGTTCTTCAGCAGCCCGATCCACGCATACACGCGCAGCAGGAACGAGGTCCAGAACGGCAGCACGATGAGCATCAGCAGCACCGGGCGCGACGCCGCGTCCGAGCGTGCGATGGCGTAGGCCATCGGGTAACCGATCAGCAGGCAGCACAGGGTCGAGACGGCAGCCACTTTCAGCGAGTACAGGTACGAGCTGACATACAGCGTGTCGGTGAACAGGAACCTGTAGGCCGACCAGTGCAACTGCAGCACCGGTGCGCCGTGCCGCCAGCTGAGGAGCGGGGTGTACGGCGGTATCGCCAGCCGTACTTCGGAGAAGGAAATGCGAAACACGATGATGAAGGGGATGAGAAACAGCACCAGCAGCCACAGGGTGGGAATACCTGCGACCACTCGCCTGCCCGACGCAGTAGTCAAGCGCGCCAACAGTCCCCCTACTCGGTCAGGATCACCGGGCTCGAACCGTGCCAGGAGAGCCAGACGCTCTCCTCGCGCGCGATCGGCCGCTCGGCGCCCCGCATGATGTTCGGCAGCGTCACCCGCATCATCCTGCCGGAGTCGATCTGCACCAGGTAGATGGACATGTCCCCCATGTAGGCGATCTCGCGCACCGTGCCACGCACCAGGTTCTCGGCCGACCCCGCCTGCGGCGCGCCGGCGCCGAACGGCTGGCGGCTGATGTTGATCTTTTCCGGGCGGATGGCCGTCCACACGGTCGCGCCGCGCGTGCAGCTGACGGTGCGCTCCGCGCGCACCGTGCAGCCGAGCTCGCCGCACTGGATACGCAGGTAGTCGGCGCCGTCATCGCTCACCCGGCCCTCGAACATGTTGACCGAGCCGATGAAGTCGGCCACGAAGCGCGTCGCCGGCGATTCGTAGATGTCGGAGGGTGTGCCGATCTGGGCGATTTTTCCGTGGTTCATGACCCCGAGGCGCGTCCCGAGGGTCATGGCCTCTTCCTGGTCGTGAGTGACTACGATGAAAGTGACGCCCAGGCGCTGCTGGATATTGATGAGCTCGAACTGGGTATGCTCGCGCAACTTCTTGTCGAGCGCCGCGAGCGGCTCATCGAGCAGCAGCAGCTTCGGGCGCTTCACCAGCGCCCGCGCCAGCGCCACCCGTTGCCTCTGGCCGCCGGAGAGCTGATGCGGTTTGCGCGCACCGAAGCCGCCCATTTTCACGATGTCGAGAATCTCCCCGACCTGGCGGCGGATCTGCTCGCGCCCCACTCCCTCCTGTTCCAGGCCGAAGGCGACATTCCTCTCAACGCTCATGTGCGGGAACAGCGCGTACGACTGGAACATCATGTTGACCGGACGCTCGTAGGGCGGGATGGCGCTCATGTCCGCGCCATCGATGCGGATCGTCCCGGCGCTCGGCGACTCGAAGCCGGCCAGCATCCGCAGCAGCGTGGTCTTGCCCGATCCCGACCCGCCCAGCAGACAGAAGATCTCGCCGCGGCGGATGTCGAGCGACACGTCGTCCACGGCCACGAAATCGCCGAATCGCTTGGTCAGGTTTGCGATCCGCACGTAGGCGGAGTCGGGATCGAGCTTCACTTGCCGCTCTTGAAGCGCGTCCACATGCGTGTCAGCAGGCGCTGGTATTCCGGCGGCCGCGGGCGCTCCGGGGTCAGCCGCGCGCGCACCTCGGGCGGCGGGTACACACCCGGATCGCTGCGCACGCCGGGATCGAGGGGCTGGAGCGACGCTGCGACGGTGTTGGCATACTTGATGAGATTGGAGTTCCTGGCGGCAATCTCCGGGCGCAGCAGGTAATTGATGAACAGGTGGGCGTTGCGCACGTGTGGGGCGTCCGCCGGAATCGCCAGGATGTCGTAGTTGCTCATGGCGCCCTCCTTGGGGATCGCATACGCCAGGTCGACGCCTTTGCCGGCGTCCCTGGCACGATCGTGCGCCTGCTTGATGTCGCCCGACCAGCCCATCGCGAGACAGATGTCGCCGTTGGCAAGATTATCGATGTAGCGCGAGGAGTCCACGTAGCGCACGTACGGGCGCATCGCGTGCAGCGCCTGCTCGGCCGCCTTGAGATCATCGGCTGTGTTGCTGTTGGGATTCCTGCCGATGAACAACAGCACCGTGGCGACCACCTCCGAAGGCGCATCGAGGATCGATACGCCGCAGTCCTGAAACCCCGACACGATCGCAGGATCGAACAGCATGCGCCAGCTGTCCACCGGCGCGTCGGGCGACCGTGCGCGGATGTCGGCCGTGTTGTAGCCCACTCCCGAGGTGATCCACATGTAGTCCACACTGTACTGGTTGCCCGGGTCGTAGTGCGCCACCGCGCGCGCGACGTCCGGATCGACGTTCTTGAGATTCGGCAGCTGGGACTTGTCGAGCTTCTGATAGATATCGGCCTGCAGCTGGCGCTCGAGGAAGGCGCCGGACGGCACCACGATGTCGTAGTTCGTATGTCCGGTGAGGAGCTTGGTCTCGAGCATCTCGTTCGAATCGAAGACATCGTAGTTGACGTGGATACCGTATTCCCTGCTGAAATCGGCAACCACCGAGGGCTGGATATAGTCGGACCAGTTGTAGACGTTGAGGACCTTCTCGGATACCGATGCGGGCGTGCCATGCGCCGCCGGGTCCGAGCACCCCACGCAGGCGGCAAGCATCAGCGCCGGGGCGGCGCTGATGCGAAAGGATCGGGGAGCGCTGATCACGACGCCTCTTCTTATATAGCAGCGGCCGAGCCCTGAGAAGGCGCCGCGCGCGGCGCCGGCCTGCTTTTCGCGGGCCAATCGATCACACGTTCAGCAGCAGGTGCTCGCGCTCCCAGGAGCTGATCACCTGCAGAAACACCTCGTACTCCGCTTCCTTGACAAGGGTGAAGGCCTCGACGAACGCCTCGCCCAAGAGCTTCACCAGCGGCTCGCTGGCGCGCAGCTCCCGCAAGGCCTCATCGAGCGAGCGCGGCAGGCCAAACGGCAGATCATGCGCGCTGCCGACGATCGGATCGCTCGGCTGCACGCCCTCGACCATGCCGAGGTAACCGCAGGCGAGCGAGCCGGCGATGGCGATGTAGGGATTGGCGTCGGCCCCGCCGACGCGGTTCTCGACACGGCGCGCCTGCGCATCGGACATGGGTACGCGCAGGCCCGCGGTACGGTTGTCGTAGCCCCAGTGGACATTGATGGGCGAGGACAGGTAGCGCGTCAGGCGCCGGTAGGAATTCACATTGGCGCAGAACAGGGCCATGGCCGCGGGCATGTACTTCTGCAGCCCACCGATATGCGAGAAGAACAGCGCCGAGGGGGTGCCGTCGGGGTTGCTGAAGATGTTCTTGCGCGTCTTCACGTCCAGCACGCTCTGGTGGATGTGCATGGCACTGCCGGGTTCCTTGGCGTGCGGCTTCGCCATGAAGGTGCAATACATCTTGTGGCGCAGGGCCGCCTCGCGCGCGGTACGCTTGAAGAGAAACACCTGATCCGCCAGATCGAGCGGCTGGCCGTGGATCAGGTTGATTTCCATCTGCGCCGGACCGTCCTCATGGATCAGGGTGTCGATCTCGATATCCTGGTCCTCGCAGAACTGGTAGATGTCATCGAACAGCGGATCGAACTCGTTGACCGCGGCGATGCTGTAGGACTGGCGGCCGGGCTCGGCGCGCCCGGAACGGCCCACCGGGGGCCTGAGCGGATAGTCGGCATCCTTGTTCTGCTCGACGAGATAGAACTCGAGCTCCGGAGCCACTATTGGCTCCCAGCCGCGCTGCGCGTACAGCTCAAGGATGTTGCGCAGTACGTGGCGCGGTGCCATCGACACGCGCCGGCCGTCGCTATAGAAACAGTCATGGATCACCTGCGCGGTGGGCTCGGCCGCCCACGGTACGCGCCGCACCGTCTTCTGATCGGCCTTGAGCACGATGTCGATTTCGGCCGGGCTCATGGCAGTGCCGGTCTCAGGCGGGTAATCGCCGGTCACGGTCTGCAGGAACACGCTCTCCGGCAGCCGCATGCCGCCATCTTCGGCGAACTTTTCCGCGGGCATGATCTTGCCGCGGGCGATTCCGGCCATGTCGGGAATGATGGCCTCCACCTCGGAGATGCCGTGATCGCGGAAGAATTGCCGGATCTCACTCACCATACGCTAAGGCCTTTCTTTGACTGAGGCGCGCTCGCGGCTGGCCTGCCCGAAGGCGGCAAACAGTGCGCGCGAAAACGGATTGCTCATCACTTTCCACTCGGGGTGCCACTGCACCGCCAGCGCAAAGCGCTGCGCGTCGCGTACGCGGAACGCCTCGATCACGCCGTCCGGCGCACGCGCCTCGACCGCCAGCTCTGCCCCCAGGCGATCGATGCCCTGGTTGTGGAGCGAATTCACCTGGATACGATCGCTCGCCGCGAGCGAGCGCAGCACGCCGCCGGGCTCGAGCGTCACGTCGTGAGCCGGGCCGTACTGCACCTCCAGCGGCTGCGTCTCGTCGTCGCGATGATCGAGATGCCCCGGCACTTCGTGCAGCCTCTGGTGCAGAGTGCCGCCGAACGCAACGTTCATCTCCTGAAATCCGCGGCAGATGCCGAACACCGGCACCCCGGCCCGCACCGCCTTGCGGATGAGGGGCAGCGTGGTCGCATCGCGCGCCGGGTCATGCAGCGTGCCGGGCGCGCTCGGGGCGCCTTCGTAGCGATGCGGCTCGACGTTCGAAGGGCTGCCGGTGAACAGCAGTCCGTCCAGACGCTCCAACAGCTCATCGAACCCCAGCTCATCGGCCAGTGACGGGATCAGCAGCGGCGCCGCTCCCGCCGCGTCCAGCACGGCGCGCGCATACTTCTCCCCCACCATGTGAAACGGGTGCGCGCCGACCATACGCCGGTCGGCCGGAATACCTATGAGTGGGCGGGCGGGTGCCATGGCGGGTTGCTGCCCGGGCGGTGTTTAGTATCTTAAACAAACCGCGCTGGCGGAGTCTCCCAATTACTCCCTATTAGACCACAGGTGCAGCAAGGAAGCCTCAGTTGCGCATCGGGATGGAAGTGCGGTAATGGCCTACGTATCGGCCCTCGCATCAATCAGACCGGCGTGGATGGATTTGCCGCGGGCCGCTGCGGCTCGCTATCCTGCGCCCCTCCCCCCGCCCAGCGGGGCGTCAGAATATCTTAAACACCCGGACGCCTTCAGAAGAAGTCTCATGGGACGCCTCGACCATGTCGGTTCGTACTACGCCACTTCATCTCAGCGGGCGCCGGAGCGTGCGGCGCTCGCCGAGGGCATCGACTGTGATGTGTGCGTGGTCGGCGCAGGCATCGCCGGGTGCTCCACCGCGCTGCACCTGGCGCTTGCGGGCCTGCGCGTGGTGCTGCTCGAAGAGCACCGCGTGGGCTGGGGCGCTTCGGGGCGCAGCGGCGGGCAGGCGATCTACGGAATCGCCGCCGGCCAGACCAAACTCGAGCGGCTGATCGGCGCCGAGGCCGCGCGCGCCGTGTGGGACGTCTCGGTCGAGGGCCTGGCGCTGATGCGGGAACTGATCGCGCGCTTCTCGATCGAGTGTGACTGGGCGGCCGGGCACCTGGCCGCCGCCATCAAGGAGCGCCACGAGCGTGAGTTGCACGCGGAGCTCGCGGAACTGCGCGACCGGTACGGCTACGCGAGCGTGCGCTACATGCCGCGCGAGGAGTTGCGTGCAACGCTCGGCACCGATCGCTATCGCGGCGCCCTGTACGACACGAACAGCGGTCATCTGCACCCCCTCAACTACACGCTGGGACTGGCGGCGGCGGCGGAGGGCCTGGGCGTACGCATCTTCGAAGGAACCCGCGCCACGGGCTTCGCACCCGCGGGCGCCTCGCAGGTTCGCATCCAGACTCCCCAGGGACAGGTCCGCGCGCGCTACCTCGCGCTGTGCGGGAATGTGTACCTCGGCGCCACCGCCCCGACGCTCGCCTCCAAGATCATGGCGGTTGCAACCTACATCGTGGCGACCGAACCGTTGGGTGCGGAGCGCGCGCGACAGCTGATCGCCAACAACGCGGCGGTCAGTGACATGAACTGGGTGCTGGATTACTTCCGGCGCTCAGCCGATCACCGTCTGCTGTTCGGCGGGCGTGTGAACTACTCCGGGTTCAGCTCTTTCGATGCCCCGAGCGCAACCCGCGCGCGCATGCTCGCCGTGTTTCCGCAATTGCAGGGGGTGCGCATCGACTACGCCTGGGGCGGCGAAGTCGACATCACGCTCAATCGTGCTCCGCACTTCGGCCGCCTGGCACCCAATGTCTACTTTCTCCAGGGCTTCTCCGGCCACGGCATCGCACTTACCGGGATTGCGGGCAAACTGGTGGCCGAAGCCATCGCCGGAATCGCCGGGCGCTTCGACGTGTTTGCGCGGATTCCGCACCGCAATTTCCCGGGCGGGGCCGCCCTGCGCCGTCCGGCGCTGGTACTGGCGATGCTGTACTACCGCGTCAGGGATCTGTTGTAGCTGCGTGATCTACCGCCAGCTGATGCTCTGGTTGTGGTTGGCCTGGGTTCTGTACTGGGTGATCTCTGCGCTCAGCGCCAAGACCACGCAGCGTCGCGAGTCGCTGGGCTCGCGCCTGTCGCACGTCGTGCCGCTGCTCATCGGCGTGGCGCTGATCGTGTGGCCGCGTGTTCCGTGGGACTGGCTCTCGCTGCGCCTGCTGCCACCTGGCCCGCTGAATTATGCGCTCGGCTTCGTGCTGCTCGCGCTGGGCCTCACCTTCACGGTGTGGGCGCGCGTGTACCTGGGCCGGAACTGGAGTGGCACGGTGACCCTCAAGGAGGGACACGAGCTCATTCGCTCCGGTCCCTACACCTACGTGCGCCATCCCATCTACAC
>CATPBQ010000180.1 GCA_955652795.1 uncultured Steroidobacteraceae bacterium
AAGGTGCGCATCGGCATCGGCTCGGATCCGCGCATCGGCTACAGCTTCATCTATCCGGGCACCGGCTACGGCGGCTCCTGCTTTCCGAAGGACGTGCAGGCGCTGATCCGCTCTGCGCACGAGGCAGGACACGAACCGCAGATCCTGAACGCGGTGGAGTCGGTGAACGGGCGGCAGAAGCAAGTGCTGTTCCGCAAGATGCAGCGGTACTTCACCGATGGTCTCGAGGGACGCACCGTCGCGCTGTGGGGACTCGCGTTCAAACCCAACACCGACGACATGCGCGAAGCGCCCTCGCGAACGCTCATCGACCTGCTGCTCAAGGCCGGCGCCCGGGTGCAGGCCTACGACCCGGTGGCGGCCGTGGAGACCGGGCGCATTTACGCCGGCCAGACCGGCCTGGTGCTGGCGAAGAACGCCTACGAGGCCGCCCAAGGAGCGGACGCGCTCGCCATCGTCACCGAGTGGCAGGAGTTCCGCAGCCCGGATTTCGAGCGTCTGAAGCAGATCCTCAAGGCGCCGGTCATTTTCGACGGGCGCAACCTCTATGATCCGGCCATGGTGAGCCGCTTTGGTCTCACCTACCATGCCATCGGCCGCGGCAAGCCGCTGGTTACGGCCTGAGCGGCGGCTTGCGGCAGGCCTGCGATGTTCACTCCAGTCATTGTGTGCGGCGGTGCGGGCACGCGCCTGTGGCCGTTGTCGCGCAAGTTGTATCCCAAGCAGCTGCTGGCGCTGACCGGGGCGCACACCCTGCTGCAGCAGACCGTGCTGCGTCTCGAGGGTCTCGCGGCGTCCGCGCCCGTGATCGTGTGCAACGAGGCGCACCGCTTCCTGGTAGCCGAGCAGCTGCGCCAGCTGCAGATCGAGCCACACGCCACCATCCTCGAGCCCTTCGGACGCAACACCGCGCCGGCGATCGCACTCGGCGCGCATGCGGCGCTGCAGGGCGGTGGTGCGGGCGCGAATGCAGCCGATCCGGTCCTGCTAGTGCTGCCGGCCGATCACCTGATCCGGGACACCCCGGCCTTCCAACAGGCGGTGCGCGCCGCGCTCGGCGCCGCGCAGGCCGGGCAGCTCGTCACCTTCGGTGTCGTCGCGCGCAGCGCTGAGAGCGCCTACGGGTACATCCAGCGCGGGGCCGCGAGCGGCGCGGGGTTTCGGATCGCGCGCTTCGTGGAGAAACCCAACCCGCAGCGCGCGCAGGAGTTCCTGCAATCCGGCGACTACTACTGGAACAGCGGCATGTTCATGTTCCGCGCCCGGCGCTACCTGCAGGAACTCGAGCGTTTCGCACCCGAGATGGCGCGTATCTGCGCGGCCGCGTTCCGCACCGCAACGACGGATCTGGATTTCACACGCATTGACGCCGCGACGTTCGAGGCGTGCCCCGCCGATTCGATCGACTATGCCGTCATGGAAAAGACCGCGGACGCCGTGGTGGTGCCGCTCAAGGTGGGCTGGAGCGATGTCGGCTCCTGGGCAGCGCTGCACGAGGCGAGCGACGCCGACGCGCACGGTAACGTCGCGCACGGGGACGTCCTCAGCGAAGACACGCACGGCAGTTACCTGCATTCGGAGAGCCGCCTGGTGGCCGCGGTGGGACTGAAGGACCACGTGGTCATCGAGACCAAGGACGCGGTGCTGGTGGCGCCGAAGGATCGCGTACAGGACGTGAAGAAGCTGGTGCTGCGGCTGAAGGAGCTCGGTCGCTCCGAGTATTCGCTGCATCGGGAGGTGTTCCGTCCCTGGGGCAGCTACGACAGCCTCGAGAACGGGCCGCGCTTCCAGGTGAAGCGCCTCAAGGTAAACCCTGGCGCCACCCTGTCGCTGCAGATGCATCATCACCGCGCCGAGCACTGGGTGGTGGTGGCCGGCACCGCGCGCATCACTCGCGGCGAGGAGGTGTTGCTTCTCGAAGAGAACCAGTCGACCTACATCCCGGTCGGCATGAAGCATCGCATCGAGAACCCGGGCACGATGCCGCTGGAAATCATCGAGGTACAGTCGGGCTCGTATCTCGGTGAGGACGACATCGTTCGCTTCGAGGACCGTTACGGACGCAAGGGAACGACCAGCTGAGAGCGCCGCGCATGAGCAATCTCGATTCCTTCAAGGCCTACGACGTGCGCGGACGGATTCCGGATGAGATCAACGAGTCGCTCGCCTACGACATCGCACGGGCCTATGCGGCCTTCGTGAAGCCGCAGCGCGTCGCGGTGGGATACGACATTCGCCTCTCGAGCCCCACGCTCGCCGCGGCGCTCAAGCGCGGACTCATGGACGTGGGCGTGGACGTGCTCGACATCGGCCTGTGGGGTACAGAAGGGGTGTACTTCGCGACCTCCGCAGAAGCGCTCGACGGCGGCATCATGGTGACCGCCAGTCACAATCCCCCGGACTACAACGGCATGAAGTTCGTGCGCCAGGAGGCCCGGCCCATCAGCGCCGACACGGGGTTAATGGACATGCGCCGCCTCATCGAGACCGGGGACCTGCCGCCGAAGGCCGCTCAGCCCGGCACGGAGCGGCCGCTCGATATCCGGGCCAAGTACCTGGAGCACCTGCTGAGCTACGTGAAGGGCGCTCCGCTGCGCAGGCTCAAGGTGGTCGTGAACCCCGGCAACGGCGGGGCGGGGCTCATCATCGATGCGCTCGAGCCGCACCTGCCGTTCGAGTTCATCAAGGTGAACCACAAGCCCGATGGCACCTTCCCGAACGGCGTCCCGAACCCGATGCTGGAAGAAAACCGCGCCGCCACCGCCGATGTGATGCGTCGCGCCGGCGCGGATGTGGGCATCGCGTGGGACGGGGACTACGACCGCTGCTTTTTCTTCGATGAGAGCGGCCGGTTCATCGAGGGGTACTACCTGGTCGGGCTGCTGGCGGAGGCCTTTCTCAGGCAGGAGCCCGGGGCGCGCATCGTGCATGACCCGCGCCTCACCTGGAACACGCTCGACATCGTGCGCCGCTATGGCGGCACGCCGGTACTGTGTAAGTCCGGACATGCGTTCATCAAGCAGAAGATGCG
>CATPBQ010000181.1 GCA_955652795.1 uncultured Steroidobacteraceae bacterium
CCCGTGACGGTGGCGGGAACCGTAGCCCAGACGCTCGCCGAGGCGCTCGCCGGTATGGCGCTGGCACAGCTGGTGAATCCGGGCGCGCCGGTGGTGCTGGGCAGTTTCGCGTCCTCACTCTCGATGCAGTCGGGCGCGCCGACCTTCGGTACGCCCGAACCCGCGCTGGTCCTGTACGCCATGGCGGCGCTGGCACGGCGGCTGGGAGTCCCGTTCCGCTCCGGCGGGGCACTGTGCGCGTCCAAGATCCCGGACGCGCAGGCGGCCTATGAGTCGGCCAACACCCTGATTCCGACCTGCCTGGGCGGCGTCAACTTCGTACTGCACACCGCCGGGTGGCTCGAGGGCGGCCTCTCGATGGGCTACGAGAAGTTCGTCATGGACACTGACCAGGCGGGCATGATGCATACGCTGCTCGCCGGCGTGGACCTGACGGAGAACGGCCAGGCGCTCGATGCCATCCGCGAAGTCGGTCCCGGCAAGCACTTCCTCGGCTGCGCGCACACGCAGGCGAACTTCCAGACGGCGTTCTACCGCTCGCCGCTTGCCGACAACAACAGCGTCGAGCAATGGGAAGCGGAAGGGGCCAAGGACATGGCGCAGCGCGCCAACGCCTTGTGGAAGCGCCAGCTCGAGCAGTACGAAGCGCCGGCGCTCGATCCGGCGGTGGACGAAGCGCTGCTCGATTACATGAAGCGGCGCAAGGCGTCGTTCCCGGACTCCAACTTCTAGCCTGCGTCTCTGAGAAAGCCGAGCAGCGCGGCCACGATTGCCTCGGGGGCATCCTCCTGAACCAGATGTCCGGCGTCCGGTATGGCGCGAAATAGCGCTCCGGGGATTGTCCGCTGTAGCTGCCGGCCTCGCTCAATCGGGATCCAGCGGTCCTGCTCTCCCCATAAGATCAATGTGGGACAGCGCACCCGGTTGTAACGAGGTGCGACTTCATCCGTGTATTTCTGGTCCATCTGTGCGATCTGGCGATAAAACGCTGACCGTCCTGCCTCGCCCAGCCAGGGCTTCACGTACGGCGCCAGTTCTTCGTCTGCGATAACGCGCTGCACGGCGCCCCGAAGGTAGACCGGAACGATCGCCTCATGAATGTAGTGGGGGATGCCGCGAAATGCAGCCTCGTGCTGGCGCACATGCTCGACGAAGGGCGAACCCCACGGCGACAGCGCCACCGGGTCAATCAGCGTGAGGCTGCGGTAGTCCCTGCCGTTCAGCAGATGCGCGCGCAGCGCTGTGGCGCCGCCAAAGTCGTGTGCGACCACATCGGGCTTCTCGAGTCCCCAATGTTCGAGCAACTCGCTGAGTACGAGGTTCTGTATCCCGAGCGAAACGTCCTGGTTTTCGGCCTTCTCAGAATCCCCGTAGCCCAGCAGGTCGAAACAGTAAACGGTGTGTGTGTCGACGAAGTGTGGAGCAACGCGGTGCCACACATGCGAGGAAAACGGTGTGCCGTGTACGAATACGAGCGCGGGACCGGTGCCCCTGACCGAGTAGCGAACGGTCTGGCCCCGAAAGCGATAGCCCTGGTGAGGCGCCACCGATCGGGCGTGCCTCATGTGCGGGCACGGCGTGGACCGCGTGCGCCCGCACGCGGCGCGGCTCTCTTGGTGGCTGGCAGCTGCACCACCTGGCGCAGATGCAGGTACGGCTCGGTCGAGTGCGGAATGCCCATCGCTGCCACGAAGTGGGCCTGGAATTTCGGCTCGATTGCGGTCTCGATCTTTTCCACGCGCTGCACCAACTCCTCGACGGTCTTGCGCGAGGCCTTATCGAGCAGCGCGATGCGTGCGCCGGTGCCCGCGGCGTTGCCGGCAGATGACACCTGCGAGAGCTCGCAGTCGGGAATCATCCCGAGGATCGTCGCGTATTTGACGTCGATATGATTACCGAACGCACCGGCGAGGCGGATCCGGTCGACGTGATCCACGCCCAGATGATCCATCAGCAACCTGACTCCTGCGTGCAGCGCCGCCTTGGCGAGCTGAATCGCGCGCACGTCGTTCTGGGTGATCTGCAGGGGCACCGCGCCCCGATGCATCGTGTAGGCAAAGGTGCGTCCCGTCTGCACGATGCGGTCGCTGCGTGCGGCGAGTCCGCCATCCACGACCCCGTCCTGGCTGATGATGCCGGCGAGATACATCTCGGCGATGACCTCGATGATTCCCGAACCGCAGATGCCGGTCACCCCGGTGCGGGCGACGGCCTCGTTGAACCCGGGCTCGTCGGACCACAGGTCGGAGCCTATGACCTTGAACTTCGCCTCGAGCGTCTTGGGGTCGATGCGGGCGCGCTCAATCGCCCCCGGAGCCGCGCGCTGACCGCAGCTGATCTGCGCACCCTCGAAGGCGGGTCCGGTGGGGCTCGAGCAGGCGAGCAGGCGCTGACGATTGCCGAGGACGATTTCAGCATTGGTGCCCACGTCCACCAGCAGCGTGAGCTTCTCGGAAAGGTCGGGACGCTCCGCGAGGATCATGGCGGCGGCATCCGCGCCCACGTGACCCGCGATGCACGGCAGCGTGTAAATTCGCGCACCCGGATGCAATGTGAGCCCGAGCTCGGCGGCGCGCAGGTCGAGCGGGGAATCGGTCGCGAGCGCAAAGGGCGCACCGCCCAGTTCCACCGGATCGATGCCGAGCAGCAAGTGATGCATGATCGGGTTGCCGACCATGGTCAGCTCGAGAATGTCTGACACCGACACCTTCGCGTCGCGTGCTACCTCGGCGGCGAGCGTGTTGAGCGCAGCGCGCACCGCCTCGGTCATCTGCTGCGCCCCGCCGGGGTGCATCATCGAGTAGGACACCCGGCTCATGAGGTCCTCGCCGAAGCGGATCTGGGGATTCATCGAGCCGCTGGAAGCGACCACCTCGCCACTTTCGAGATTGCACAGATGGGCGGCGATGGTGGTCGAGCCCACGTCCACCGCAAGCCCGTAGATCCGATCGTGAAATCCCGGCCAGACGCCGATCAGTTGCGAACCCGCATGCACCGCGACGGTGACTTTCCATTGGCCCTTGCGCAGGGCCGCCTGCAGACTCTGCAGCACCGCAAGGTCGCAGCGCAGGGGGCCGAATTCCCACTCGCGGTGCAGCGCCTCGAGCAGTCGCTGCAGATCACCCGCCGGGTCATGCATGTCGGGCTGGCGCACCTCGACGTAATGAAGATGCACGACGGGATCGAGGGTGATCGGGTGCGCCTCCACCGCCTTGCGCACCACCTGGCGGTGCACCTGGCTCCCGGGAGGCACGTCGACGACGAGGTTGCCCTGGATCTGTGCGGAGCAGGAGAGCCGGTGACCCGCCGGCAAAGGGCGCCGCCGGGAGAAGCTCTGCTCGGCCGCGCTCAGGGGGGAGAGATTGGCGGCATGCGAGCTCACGCCGTGCTTGGGAAAGTCACCCTCCATCACCAGCACCTGACAGCGTCCGCACAGCGCGCGCCCGCCGCAAACCGAGTCGACGTCGACGCCCAGGGTCCGGGCTGCTTGCAGGAGTGGTGTGCCGAGGGGAAAGCGGCCGCGCTTCCCGGACGGCGTAAAAACGACCAATGGGTCCTTGTCGCTCATGAAGGACTCTGGACGCGCCTCCGGTGCCCACCCTCGCGCCGCCCGCGCGCCGTGCCGTCGGCGGGCCCGGGGGGGGCGGCCGCACCCGAGGCCTGCAGCGGCGGCACCTCGCGGAAGCGGCGGATCCAGCGCGCGCAATCCGGATCGTGACCCATCATGACGTCCGCCGCCATGCACGCTCTGACGATCTCCAGGTGCATCGGGTTCATGATCGCGGAGGTGAGTCCCGCGCCGATCGCCATGGTGAGAAAGGTCGCACTGATGCCTTCGCGCGCCGGCAGGCCAAAGCTCACGTTGGATGCGCCGCAAGTGGTATTCACCCGAAGTTCGTTCTTCAGGCGGCGCAGCAGGTGCATGACCTGTACGCCCGCCTGGTTGATGGCGCCGATCGGCATGACCAGCGGGTCGACCACGATGTCGCTGGCGGGAATGCCGTGATCGGCGGCGCGATGCACGATCTTCTTCGCGACCTCGAAGCGTACGTCGGGATCCTCCGAGATACCGGTCTCGTCGTTGGAAATCGCGACCACCGCGGCGCCGTACTTCTTCACCAGCGGCAACACCGCCTCGAGCCGCTCCTCTTCTCCGGTGACCGAGTTGACCAGCGGCTTGCCCTTGTAGACGGCAAGTCCCGCTTCCAGCGCCCTGACGATGGATGAGTCGATCGACAGCGGCACGTCGGTGATCGACTGCACCAGCTGCACCGCCCTGGCAAGGATCGCCGGTTCATCGGCGAGCGGGATGCCGGCGTTCACGTCCAGCATGTGCGCCCCGGCCGCCACCTGCGCCAGGGCGTCGGCCTCGACACGGCTGAAATTCCCGGCGGCCATCTCCGCGGCGAGAATCTTGCGCCCCGTCGGGTTGATGCGCTCGCCGATCATGACAAAGGGACGCTCGAGGCCGAGCACGACCTCGCGGGTTGCGGAACTGATGACAGTGTCGGTCATGAGGCCATCCTGTTGGTATTCGCTTGCGGGTCGCGCCCGGGGTACCACGGCACGCGGCCGCCCAACACCCCGGAGCGCTCGATGATTTCCGCCACGGTCTCTTCCTGGCGATAAGCCATGACGTGCACGCCGTGTACGCCCTTGACGGTGCGGATCTCCTGGATGAGATCGATGCACAGCTTGCGGCCCTCGAGTGCGGCATCGCTCGCGCCCGCCAGGCGCCTGATGATCTCATCCGGAATGTGCACGCCGGGGACGTGAGTGCGGATCCACTCGGCCGACTTGGCGGAGCGCAGCGGACCCACTCCCACGAGTATGAAGACCTTGTCGAGCAGACCCAGCTCTTCCACCTGGCGCATGAAGGTCTTGAGCAGCGACACGTCGTAGCAGAACTGCGTCTGGATGAACTGCGCGCCGGCGGCGACCTTCTTCGCCAGGCGCTGCGCGCGCCACTCGAAGGGCTTGGCGAAGGGATTCTCGGCCGCGCCGAGCAACACCCGCGGTGCGTAGGTGATCTTGCGGCCGCTCAGGAAATGATGCTCGTCGCGCAACGTGCGCGCAGTTTCGAGCAGCGTCATCGAATCCAGATCAAACACCGGCAGGGCCTGCGGATGGTCACCCGCCTGCACGCCATCGCCCGTCAGGCACAGCAGGTTGCAGACTCCCATGGCCGCGCCGCCCAGGATGTCGCCCTGGATGGCGATGCGGTTCTTGTCCCGGCAGGAGATCTGCATCACCGGTGCGTAGCCCACCCGGGTGAGCAGCGCGCACACCGCGAGGCTCGACATGTGGCAGTTGGCGCCACTGCCGTCGGTGGCGTTGATGGCGTCCACTTGGCCGTCGAAAATGCGGGCGCGCCGGTAGACATCCTCAGGATCCGCGGAGTCGGGCGGCGCGAGCTCGCTGGTGACCACGAACTGTCCGGCGCGTAATACCCGCTCGAGGCGTCCCGGTGAGGTGTGCCCGGGAAGAATGGGCAGAGGGTAACCCGGAACCGGCTCGTCTTCGAAAATCACTTCAGATCTCTCCCACGCGCTGGCGCACCACGCGCAGCCAGGAAGACCTGCCCTGCAGGCGCCGGTCCACGGCGACCTGCACCTGCCGCAGGGCGTCCATCCCGCCGGGAATCCGCGCACTGCCGGCCACCGCGTCAGTCCACACGCACTTCATTTCCGGGCGCACTTCGCAGTGGCCGTTGGCGCGCACGCCGCCGCACGGGCCGTTGCGCAGGTTCTTCGGACAGTTCATGGGGCACGACATGCCCGTGGAGCTCAGGATGCATTGGCCGCACATCCGACAGTCGAACAGCAACCCCTTCAGCGAGCGCTCCACGGCGGCGACCGGCCGCTCGAGCCGTTGATAGCCAAGCCGCTTCCAGAGTGGATGCAGTGCCACGAGCGCGGATTCGAAGCCCCGGTAGAAGGCATTCAACCCCCGGGCGTGACGCACCGACCACTGTCTGACCGCGTACACCTAAGAACCCGCCGCAAGGCCCTTCGCCCGGATCAGCTCCTCGAGCTGCTCGTCGCTGAAGCTCGCTTCGATCCGCGCGGCTTCCGCGGCCGCCTCCGCGTGGATGTCTTCACCGCAAGGCCGCGCCTCGCTGCGCTTCCAGTCGGCGAGATAGGCATCCGAGCTGCCGCGGCCGGCGCGCATGGCGGCGCGATCCACCGCTTCCTGGAAGCGCCCGGACAGCTGCACTTTGGCGGTTTCGCGACCGCGTCTGACGACGACCTGGGCGGGGATGTCGCGCCAGGAGATGATGGTCAGGCTTGCCATGCCAGGGTGTCCTGGCTCGCCGCCAGAGAGCGCAGGCGCGTGCCCAGCTCCCCGTAGCCCGTGTAGCGGTACTCGAAGCAGAAGCCGAGGGAGTCCGCGATCTGCCGCGCCCGCCCGATGGCCTCCGCACGCTCGGTCTGCGCGAGATACACCAGCTTCTTGTAGTGGCGGAAATACTCGCCCGCGAGCTCCGGGTGCCGATCGAGGCCCAGGGGCCGCACGACCAGGCGCTCGTAGTGCCGCAGCAGAAAGTCCGTCAGGTAGAACGTGCCGGGCTCGGCCTCGGCGAGCTGCGCAAACACCTGCGGTGTTGCCAGGAACTCGTAGCAATGGGCGCCCGGCAGCCGCTCGACGCCTTCTTCCTTCAGCACCGCATCGAGCTCTCCACGGGTGCCGCAGTCGCCGTAGACGACGAACATCTTCGCGTAGCGAGCGCGGTTCGCCTGGATCTCGGCGCGCACGGCCGGGGCAATGCGTTCGGGCCGATTGTGCAGCTGCGCAGGCAGGCAGCGCACATCGAGTGTCGTCCAGGCATTCGCGCGCTTGAGCGCTGCGATCTCGCGGGCGAGAGCCCCGCAGGCGATGAGCAACGTGCCCGGGCGCTTGTGCATGAGAGTCTCGTGCGCCATCAGGCCGCGCGGTTTGCGCGCCGCGCCGCGAGCAGAGTCTTGGCCGTCTCCACCGCGATCGCGGCATCGCGGCAGTACGCGTCGGCCCCCACCGCTCTGCCGAATTCCTCATTCAGCGGGGCGCCGCCGACCAGTACGATGTAGTCCTTGCGGATACCCTTTTCCCGCAGGGTGTCGATCACGACTTTCATGTACGGCATGGTGGTGGTGAGCAGGGCGGACATGCCGAGGATGTCCGGCTTGTGCTGTTCCAGCGCCGCGAGATATTTCTCGACCGGGTTGTTGATACCGAGATCGACGACCTCGAAGCCCGCGCCCTCGAGCATCATCGACACCAGATTCTTGCCGATGTCGTGAATGTCGCCCTTGACGGTGCCGATCACGATCTTGCCTATGGGCGGCACACCGGTCTCCGCCAGCAGCGGACGCAGGATCTCCATGCCGCCCTTCATCGAGTTCGCGGCGAGCAGGACCTCGGGCACGAACAGGATGCCGTCGCGGAAGTCGATACCAACGATGCGCATGCCTTCGACCAGCGCGTCATTCAACACTTTCTCGGCGTTCCAGCCCCGCTTGAGGAAGATGCGCGTGGCTTCTTCGACCTCGACCCTGAGGCCGTTGTAGAGGTCATCGTGGACCTGCTCGGTGAGCTCCTGATCGTTGAGATCGCTTAGCTTGAATTCGGCGTCGGCTTGCTCTGCCATTGTCGAAATCTCCATGCGCGACAGGGGTCTAGCGGAGTGCGCGCGCTTTACATGGTAAGGGGAGGGTGCCGCGGGCAATGGCTACTTCGCGACCGCCGCGTGTCCGCCAACGACACCGCCAGCGCATCACGATCGCATTAAGACAAGAGCCGCTCAGACCGGAGCGCTCTCGCCCTGGGGGCGCGCGAGCGCGCCGGGCTTACCCTGACGGGTCTGGCGTTCCGCGCTTGGCGGGCAGCCGAACTGCGCACGGTAGCAGCGCGAGAAATGCGGCGGCGACTGGAAGCCGCAGGCGGTGGTGATATCGATGATCGGCATCGAGGTCTGCAGCAGCAGCTCGCGTGCGCGGCGCAGGCGCATCTGCAGGTAGTAGCGCTTGGGCACGCAGTTCAGATGGCGCTTGAACAGGCGCTCGATCTGGCGCCGCGAGAGTCCGGTAGCGGAGGCGATCTCATCGAGCGACAGGGGCTTCTCGATGTTCTCTTCCATGAGCTGTGCCACCTTGATCAGGCTTTCGTGGCTCACACCGATCTGGGCGCGCAACGGCACATACTGCCGGTCGCGGTCGTTGCGCACCCGATCCACGATGAACTGCTCGGAGATGAGCTGCGAAACGCGCGCACCGAGCTTCGACTCCACCAGGTGCAGCATCAGATCCAGCGGCGCCACTCCGCCCGAGCAGGTGAAGCGATCGCGGTCGATGGTGAACAGCTGATCGCTCAAGCGGATGCGTGGGAACTCCTCGCGTAGCGCCGAGAGGTTCTCCCAGTGGATGGTGGCGCGGTACCTATCCAGCAGCCCCGCCTTCGCCAGCGCATAGCCCCCGGTGCACAGTGCACCCAGTGGCACACGCCGCTCCGCAAGGCGCCTCAGGGCCGCCAGAATCTTGGGCGATACGGCCTCCTGCACCTCGACCCCGCCGCAGACGAACAGGATGTCGACGGGTCCCACCTGCTCGAGCGGCACAGTCGGGGCGAGCTGCAGGCCGTTGCTGGCCGGCGTCGGCTGCCCATCGAGGCTGACGATCGACCAGTCGTACACCGACTGGCCGGTGAGCTTGTTCGCCATGCGCAGCGGCTCGACCGCGGTCGACAGCGCGATCATCGAGTACCGCGGCAGGGTCAGGAACGCGAACTTGCTCCGGGGCAGGGCCACATGCCAGATTTTACGCCGTTCTTGCCTGATTGCGACAGGCGGTAACGAGGGCCCTCGGGGCCCTGTGACCTTCCGAGCCCCTGGTGCGCATGAATGATGCGCAGGATTGATGCGCATAGACTACCCAGCCTATAGTGCACGCGCAGGCCCAGGCAGCCGCGAGGATTCCCCGTCTCAGCCCGCACCCCAAAGGGCGCAAAGCGCGCCACCAACGTCAGCCTTCGTAGCGACCTGCTCGAGGCGGCCCGTGAAGCCGGCGTCAATCTTTCCGCGACGCTCGAACGCGCGCTCACGGAAGAACTTGCGCGATTGAAGCGCAGGCAGTGGCGCGAGGCGCACGCTCAGGCAATCGCAGCCTACAACGAGCAGTTTGAGAAGCACGGGACGTTTTCCGCGGGTGGCTTCTAGTGCCTCAGTTCGCGGTGTATAGGAACGAGAATTCGCGAACGAAGTCGCTCTTCCCGTTCCTTGTGGACGTGCAGCCGGACCTGTTTACAGACCTGCAGACGCGTGTGGTCATCCCGCTCACCAAGGCGGTCGCACTGACGAAGTTCCCGCTGACCTACCTGACTCCGACGCTCACATTCGAAGGTGAGACCTACATGTTAATGACCCCGCAACTGGCGGGGATTGCGCGCGCAGATCTCGGTACGCACGCGGGCAGCGTCGCTGAACAGTGGAGGGCGATACTGGCCGCGGTCGATTTCCTGATGAGCGGATTTTGAAACGGCGGCTGCCGAGCCCCCGGTCTCTAGGCCCGCAAATCGAGGTTGTCGGGGTCGTAGGGCGACTCGCGCAGGACCGTCGCCTGCTTGCGTTCGCCCAGGATCTCGATCGCAAGCTGCGTGCCTGGCTGGGCGAACTCGGCCCTGGTGTAGCCGATCGCGAGACTCTTCCTCAAACAGTGCCCGTAGTAGCCGGAGGTCGCACGCCCGATCACGCGGCCGCCAGGCTCGAACAGCGGCTCGTTGCCGAGCGGATCGGCGTCGGTTACGCCGTGCACCTCGAGCGTCACGAAACGGTTGGGCACGCCGGCGGCCAGCTGCTTCTCGAGTGCTTCCTTGCCGATGAACGGTCCCTTGTTCATGCGCACGAATCGGTCGAGACCCGCCTCGAAGGGTGTGTAGTCGGGCGTCATGTCGCTACCCCACATGCGGTAGGACTTCTCCAGGCGCAGCGATTCCATGGCGCGCATGCCCACCATGCCGATGCCGTGAGCCTTGCCAGCCTCAAACAGCGCGTCAAACAGGTGATGCGCGTATTCGATGGGGAAGTGCAGCTCCCACCCCAGGGCGCCGACGAAGTTCACGCGCAGCGCATACACCTCGACCGCGAGTCCCGCCTCCACGGTCTGTGCCGTTAGCCACGGGAAGGACGCGTTGTCGAGCGGTGTGTCAGTCAGCTGCGCAAGCACCTCGCGCGACTTGGGCCCCGCGAGCACGAAGCAGCCGCGGGTGTTGGTGATGTTGCGAAGCCCCACCGAGCCGTCCCGCGGCAATGACTTGAAGAGGTAATCGCTGTCGTAACGCTCCGCCGCGCCGGCGCTCACCACGTAGTAGTGCTGCTCGGCGATCTTGGTGACGGTGAACTCGGAACGAATGCCGCCGCGGCGCGTGAGCGCGTGACACAGCGCCATGCGCCCGATCTTCGCCGGAACCTTGTTGGCGACCAGTCCATCGAGCCAGCTCTGCGCCGCCGGTCCGGTCACCTCGTGCTTGGTGAACGGGGTGAGATCGATGATGCCCACGCGCTCGCGCATAAGGCGCGCTTCGTTGCCCACGTACTCGAAGTAGTTGCTGCGCCGGAAACTCCAGCGATCCGTGCGCTCCACTCCCGGCGGCGCGAACCAGTTGGCGCGCTCCCAGCCATAGCGCTGTCCCCACACCGCGCCCCTGGCGTCGATCCGGTCGTACACCGGACTCGTCTTCGCGGGGCGTGCGTCGGGGCGCTCCTCATCCGGAAAGTGGATGATGAACACGTTGCGGTAGGTTTCTTCGTTCTTTTTGACTACATACCGCTTGCTGGTGTACGCGCCGAAGCGGCGCGGATCCACCGCCAGCATGTCGATCCCCGGTTCGTCCTCGACGATCCACTCGGCGAGCTGCCAGCCCGAGCCGCCGGCGGCGGTGATGCCGAAGCTGTGCCCCTCGTTGAGCCATACGTTTCGCAGGCCCCAGGCCGGTCCGATGAGCGGGCTGCCGTCGGGCGTGTAGGAGATCGGTCCGTTGACGATGTCCTTGATGCCACAGTTCTCCAGCGCCGGCACCCGACGCGTGGCCGCCTCGACGTGCGGCACGAGGCGATCGAGATCGCCTGGAAAGAGGCTGCGCCCGAACCAGTCGGGAACGCTGTCTGCAAAGCGCGCCGGCGCGCCCTTCTCGTAAGGACCCAGGATCCAGCCCAGGCGCTCCTCGCGCAGGTAATAGGACTTGTCGGACTCGCGCAGCACGGCGAGCTCGCGCCCGCCGCCCTGGCGATACGCCTTCAGCTCCGCCGACTCGTCGTAGACGATGTACTGGTGCTCGACCGGGATTGCCGGCACGTTCAGGCCCAGCAGCCGTCCGCTCTGCCGGGCGTAGTTACCGGTCGCCAACACGAGATGCTCCGCCGTGATATCGCCCTTGCTGGTGCGGACCTGCCACTCGCCGCTCGCAGTGCGCTCGATGCCGAGCGCCTCGGTGTGCTCGTAGATCTCGGCGCCGGCGCCGCGCGCACCCTTGCGCAGTGCCATGGTGAGATCGGCGGGCGCGATGTGGCCGTCGTGCGGATGGTAGAGTGCGCCGATAATGGCCGGGGTGTCGGCGCTGCCGCCGAGCTCGATGAGCGGCCAGAGCTCCTTGACCCGCGCGGGACTGATGACTTCGAAGGGCACGCCGATGGTGTTGGCCGTGCCGCAATATTTCTGGTACTCGTCCATGCGCTCTTTGCAGGTCGCGAGGCGCAGATTGCCGGTGACGTGAAAGCTTACGTCCTGGCCAGTCTCCTCGGGTAAGCGCTTGTACAGATCGACCGAGTACTTGTGCAGCTGGCCGACGGTGTAGCTCATGTTGAACAGCGGCAGGAGGCCCGCGGCGTGCCAGGTGGAGCCCGCGGTGAGCTCGCTGCGCTCGATCAGCGCGACATCCGTCCAGCCTTTTCTGGTCAGGTGATAGAGCGTGCTCACCCCGACCACGCCGCCGCCGATGACCAGGACCCGAACATGCGTCTTCACCAGGGTATTCTCCAGGGGCGGCGATGCAAGCGCGGCCCCATTTGCGACGGTGCCTTGCCTTAAATGATCCCGCGCGCGGCTTCGCCGAGAAACTGCGATACATAAGCGACGAAGGAGCGCCACACCTCGACGCGGAACACCTGCGCGTCGGTGCGCCATAGCACGATTTCGGCCTTCGCCAGCATGGTGCGCGTGCACATGCCCACCGGGAAGGCGCTCGCATCCAAATCCAGCGGGCAGCCGGCGGCGAGCAGGGACATGGCCTGCGGGCCGCTCACCGCGAGCGCGCTCTGACGGTGGCTCACATCCACGAGCGAATGCGGAAGCCGCTCGAGCGCCTCAGCCAGCGCAGCGCCGAATCCGGTAGGCGGCGGCGGTGGCGCGATCAGTAGCCACTCATCAGGCCCGAGCCACAGCGCCGCCCGATCGCCCTCGACCGTCGCCCGGCAGGCCGTCGCCGGGATGCCAAAACCGAGCGCGCTCTCTGCCGCCGCCCTGACATCGGAGCCGCCGCGCAGGACATAGCGCGTCGCGGGCGGGAGCGCGCGCAGCGCGGTGCTCGCGCTGACGAGCGCAAGGCAGCGGGCAGCGCTGAGATCACGCATGCAGGCGCCTGCCTTCCGGGTCGTAGAACACCGGCGATGCGACCTGGACCGGCACATCGCCTCCGGGTGCGGGAACGTACAGGGTCTGGCCCACGCGGGCGCGCCCGCCTGCGACCAGCCCCATGGCGATGGAGCGGCCGAGGACGGAGCTGTGGTAGGAAGAGGTGATGTGTCCCAGCGCGCGCGAAGGCGCCCGTGCGCCGGGTTGCGCCATGACCTGAGCCCCGTCCTCCAGCACCGTCTGCGGGTCGGCGGTGAGCAGGCCTACGAGCTGCCGCCGCTCCGGCGAGGTCATGGCCGGTCGCTCGAGCGAGCGTTTGCCGACGAAGTCGGGCTTGTTCTTGCCGATCGCCCAGCCCAGGCCCGCATCATCCGGCGTGACCGTGCCGTCGGTGTCCTGGCCGACGATGATGTAACCCTTCTCGGCGCGCAGCACGTGCATGGTCTCGGTGCCGTAGGGCGTGATGCCGTGGGCCTGGCCGGCGTCGCAGATGGCTTCCCACACCGCTGCTCCGAAGTCCGCCGG
>CATPBQ010000182.1 GCA_955652795.1 uncultured Steroidobacteraceae bacterium
ACGGCACCTCCGGTTCCACCGTGCCGCCCGGAAACTTCTTCGCTTTTTCGAATCAGGGCACCGAATTTGCCTGGGGTCTTGGGGCCCAGGCGCATATCGGCAACATCGGCGGGCGCCTGGAGTACGAGCGCTTCCGCATCCCGAACACCGACGACGCTCGCGTTTTCTCGCTCTCGGTGATTCTGAGCCTTCTCTAGCTGCGCCGCGTCTGTGGCGAGGATGATACAAGCTCTTGATCAAACTTATGATTTAAAAAGATATTTTTTCTGAGCCGGTGCGGAACTCACCCGCCTGCCGCGCGTCGAACCTAACGAGTGCATCGCACTCCCCGCTTCCCTCCCTGAGCGGGTAAAGCCCGGTTCAAGAGACCTGTGCCGGGTTAGTCTGGCCCGGCGGCTTCACACAGAAGCCGCCGGGGTTTTTTATGACCCCTGCCCGATGAGCTCACGCGAGCCACGCCTCGAGCGTGTCCTGGGCCTGCACCACACCGCTCCCCTTCAGCGCCGAAAACAATTGCGCCGACGCCCGGCCGGACAGCATGGCCGCTGCCGCGCGCAGCACGGCCGCCGCCTCGCCGTGATTGAGCTTGTCGGCCTTGGAGAGCAGCACGTGCACGCGGTGCTCAGGCAACGCCCACGCAAGCAGGCCCTCATCGGCCGAGGCGAGGCCGCGCCGTGAGTCGACGATCACGAACAGCCCCTTGAGCGATGCGCGTGTGCGCAGGGCCTCGATGAGCGGCAGCCACGCGCGCCGCTCGACTTCCGGGGCGCTCGCGTAGCCGTAGCCGGGCAGGTCGACCAGTCGCTTGAGCGGCGCCAGCTCGAAAAAATTGAGCAAGCGCGTGCGGCCCGGCGTCTTGCTGGTGCGCGCCAGTCCGCGGCGCTGGGCGATGGCATTGATGGCGCTCGACTTGCCGCTATTGGAGCGCCCCACGAAGGCAACCTCGGCGCCGACATCCGGTGGAAATTGCGCCGGCGCGGCCGCGCTGATCAGAAATCGCGCTTCGTGAAACCGGCTCATGTTTTCAAGGGGTAACAAAGCGCTGCCACGCCTGTAGTGTACAATTCGGCGCCCTTGCATCGCGGACCCAAGCCGGAAAGAAAACAAATGCCGCAGCGCCTGAGTTGGATGGGGCTGGCCGCCATGGCGGGGACGCTGGTGTGTTTTGTGGCGCCAGCGCTCAGGGCGCAAGCGCCCGCCGCACCCAGGGCCGGGGCAACACCCGACGTGCCCTTCACGCATGGCAAGGTCGCCGATGGCGCCACCAAGTCGGCGGTGTGCTCTGCCTGCCACGGCCCGAATGGCAACAGCATGAATCCCGATTGGCCGCGACTCGCCGGCCAGAACGCGGTCTACGTCGCCGAGCAGCTGCGGCTGTTCCGCTCCGGCGTACGCGCCAACCCGGTGATGCAGCCGCTCGCCTCCACGCTGAGCGATCAGGACATCAGCGATCTCGCCGTCTATTACGAGGCCCAGACACCCACGGGGCTGGAAGCCGACCCTTCGTATTGGCAGGGTGGTCAGGCTCTTTATCTGCGCGGTGACCGCGCACGCGACGTCCCGGCGTGCACCGCGTGTCATGGGCCGGTGGGACGCGGCAATCTCGCCGCCGGATACCCCGCGCTGCGCGCTCAGCAGTCCGTCTACGTGATGAAGCAGCTGAACGACTACGCGAGCGGTGCGCGCTACACCGGGCCCAGCCCGCCGCAGGCGAGCCGCAACGGCACGATGATGTTCACACTCGCCAAACGCCTCACCCCCGAGCAGATCCGCGACGTGGCCTCCTACGTGCAGGGTATGCGCTGATTCGAGGATGCACATGATCCGAACGCTCGCCCTGGCGGCCCTGCTCGCGTTGTGCGCTTGCGCACGGCAGGAGCCCACGCCACCGCCCGCCGCAGCCGCACCCGCACCCGCACCAGCGGCCAACACGCAATCCCCGACATCGCCCCAGACCGGCGCGCTCCCCGCGCCCGCCACAGCCGCTCAGAGCGAGACCCAGCAGGCCACCGCCTCGCAGGAGTCCGTTGACACCGAAGGCGAGCGACCGGCGCGCAGCGACACCTCTCTCGAGCAGATTGCAGAGCTGCCTGCCGTGGCGCAGCTTCCGGATGGCAAATGGCAGCCGGGCGTGAACTACGTGCCCCTGCTTCCCGCGCAACCCACCAGCGTCGCGCCCGGCAAGGTGGAAGTGGTGGAGGTGTTCTGGCTCGCCTGTCCGCACTGCTACGCGCTCGAACCGTTCATCAAGAACTGGCTCAAAACCAAGCCCGCGTGGGTCGAGTTCGTGCGCGTACCGGTGATTTGGGGCCCGGTGCATCGCGCGAACGCGCGCCTCTACTACACGCTGGATGCGCTGGGACGCCAGGATCTCATCGCCAAGGCGTACGAAACCATCCAGCAGCAGCACACCCCGCTGGCGGGGGACAGCGAGGAGCAGTCGTTCAGGCTCCAACAGAATTTCGCCACCCGCAACGGCGTCAGCGCCGATGACTTCGCCAAGGCTTACAACTCCTTCACGGTCAACTCCAACCTGCAGCGCGCCGAGCAGCTGACGCAGCGCTATCACGTCGAAGGCGTACCGTTAGTCGTCGTGAACGGCAAATACACCACCGATGTGGCCAAGGCCGGCGGCGAAGCCAAGCTGATCGAGCTCATCAACGACCTGACCAGCGCCGAGCATCGACGCTGATGCAGTCGATCTGACTTCAGACCGCGCTAGCCTTGAGCGTCACGTCCACGTTGCCGTGGATGGCTCTGGAGTAGGGACACACCTCGTGTCCCGCGGCGACCAGTCGCTCGGCATCAGCTTGCGAGACGCCGGCGATCTCGACGGCGAGTTCAACGGCCAGCCCGAACCCCCGCCCGGCGCCTCGCCGATGCTGACGGCGGATCGTACGGTGATCGACTTCGGATGCAGCTTCAGCTGGCGCGAGACAAATTCGCACGCACTGCCGAAGCACGCCGCGTAGCCCGCCGCGAACAGATCCTCCGGAGTGGTCGTGTTGGGCTTTCCGGGCCCACCCATCGCCTTGGGTATGGACAACTCGACGCTGACCAGACCGTCCGCCGACTGCGTATGTCCGTTGCGTCCCCCGACCGCAGTCGCGTGAGCGGTGTACAGCACCTTGATCGCCATAGAAACCTCCATGTTGGCGCGCCCGACTGGATTCGAACCAGCGACCTGCAGCTTCGGAGGCTGCCACTCTATCCAACTGAGCTACGGGCGCGTCGGGGCGGGCGATCATACGCGTCAGCGCCGGGAGCGTCTATCCGATGTCACC
>CATPBQ010000183.1 GCA_955652795.1 uncultured Steroidobacteraceae bacterium
ACGCACGTACGCTGCATCCGCGGGTGGCATCGTGCTCACCTGGAAGCGCGTGGGCGCCGACGGCGAGGAGAGCTCCGTTGAAACGAGCTACAAGTACGACGGCAAGGACTATCCCGTCACGGGGTCGCCCGATTTCGACGCACTCAGCGTGAAGCGCGTCGACGCCAACACAGTCGATTCGACTCAGAAGCGCATGGGCAAGACCGTCGGTACCACCAAGCGGACCGTGTCCAAGGACGGAAAAACGCTGACGCTCGTCAGCAAACTGACGAATGCCAAGGGCGAGGTGGTGAATACGACCCTGGTTTACGATCGCCAGTGACGCGCCCGCGCGGCGCACGTCGCTCCACTGTACGAAACCGCGGCGGGCGGGAGGGGACGCTCGCCGCGGCGACGGCTGTGAACACGGTTCACCGCGGAGGCTCGTCTGGCGGAGGCAAATGTCCTTAGCCTTCAGCGACTTCCTCGCAGTCCCCTCCTGCGCCCGCTCCAACGCCTGCGCTCTCGGCATGGCTATAACGTTCTACGGTTGACGCATTGCAGTCACTTACGAGCGGCCGCTTTCGCGCTCTAAGGCCGCTCACGGCGGTGTGCTCGGAGGTCGCGCCTCGTTCTCCGGACGGGCTGAGCTTAGAATGCGCCTCGTACCGCTCGAGGTGCCGACACGTTAGCCCGTCCCGGAAGTCGGGACGACATTCGACAGCGAAATCGCCTGCGATATCTGTAAGGAGAAGACCATGCCCAAATTCCTCATTGAAGCGTCCTATACGGCCGAAGGTTTGCGGGGTCTACAGAAGGACAAGGCATCCGGACGCAAGCAAGCAGTAACAAAGCTTGTTGAAAGCCTCGAAGGAAAGGTCGAAGGGCTGTACTTCGCGCTCGGTGAACATGACGTGGTGATTATTGCGGATTTGCCCGACACCGTCAGCGCCGCGGCGCTGTCTCTGGGCGCGTCGGCTACGGGCCTCGTCCGAACGAAGTCCACTGCGCTTCTCACCGTCGAGGAAACTGATCGCGCGTTAACAAAGAAGATCACCTACCGCGGCCCGGGCGCATAACTGATCGAACACCCGCCGCGCCTGACCTGTGCGGCGGGTATTCTCCGTCTACTGGCGCGTAATGCATACGCATCGCCTTTGCTCGCTTGCCGGGAGGCATAGGGCGAGCGCCTATCCGCCTGCCGATGCGGTTGCCGGGGCCGAGGCCAGCAACTTAAAGCGCAGTCTCAGCAATCGCGCCGCGAACATCAGCACACCGAATCCGGCCACTCCCAACCCGGCGTCTGTTAACAGCATTGCCAAAGTCCCGGCGCGGTCGTGTACGGAACCTTCAATCAGCGTCGGATAGGCAAACGCCAAATTCGCGAGTGACCACAGGGTCGCGGCTTTAGTCGATGCCGCGCCCCTACCGATAGCCTTCATTACGATGCCGAGGAGGGTCGCGTAGCAAGCGGTTGCCAAAGCCCGATAGAGGAGCTCAATAACCAGGAAATACATGGCCGTGCGTGGGGAAAACGCCAACCCAAGCATTACCCCGATCAGCGTCCACCCAAGTATCACGTACGCATTCCAGGGACTGATACGCGTGGTAAGCCAGCCCGCAAAGATCGCGCCTGCGATGTTGGTCACCGCCCCGAGAGCGCCCAATGATGCGAGTTGGTCGGGGCTTACAGCCCATTCGCGCGCAATTAACCCAATCAGACCGGCTTCCGTCCCTGCCCCGAACGGGATCACACACAGGACCGCGATCAGGACACCATTACGTGTGCGAGCAAAGGCCCAGAGGTCGACGAGTGCCGAGAACAGCGCCTTTGGAAGCTCGCGCAGTGGCGCCGGGCGCCGGGGCAACGCAAGCAGGATCGCGCTCCCGGCGAGCGCCGCAGCGCCTACGCTAAGGGTCGCGGCAACGGTTCGCCCCGACAAATGCGTCAACAGCCAGAGTGTGCCCGCACCCCCAACCGCTTTGGCGAAAGTGCCGCCTGCGGTGTAGTAGCCGCTCGCGCGGCCAAGCTGCGCTCCGGGGACGTCATACGCCATGATGCCTTTAACGGCGACCGCCGCGATGGCTGCTCCCGATGAAGAGGAGAACGCGAGTACCGTCATGAGGGGGACCGCCGCGGTGTTCCACGGGGCGATGAGCAGCGCAGCCAGGCCTGCGCACATCACCGTCGAGCCTGCGACATACCACAGTCGTCTCGTCAAGCAAGCGTCCACCATCGGTGCCCAAACGAACTCCAGCGTGAACGCGAGCGACGTGGCGGCGATAATTCCAGCCGCCTGATGGACCGGCACTCCCGCTTTCACCAGACTGCTGCCCAACGCCAGTCCGACAACGCCAGTGGGCCACGCCGTACACGCGTGCAGAAAGAAGAACGCGAACGGGGGGCAGGTGCGTCCGCGATTGTCGGCAGGCGACACCGCCACCGCCATCAGTGAAGTCTCGATTGCTTCACCACGGTCATTGAGCGGTCTATCACGAATGGTTCCTGCCGCTCGCAGGCCGGCGCGTGGCTACCCGCTGGACCAGACTGCCGTATCGATGCCAGAGGCTGTTCATCACGGCCTAGGGTCCGGAATCGGACCCAGCATCATCTCCAGAGATAGCCCAAGGGCAAGCACGGCGCGATCATTCCCCATCAAGGCGTCGAACTCGAGTCCGACCGGCAGACCGTCGGACGTCATCCCTGCAGGGAGGATCAAACTGGCCATGCTTGCGCAGCTTCCCAGAGACGTGTTGCGAGCTATCGCGAGGTTCAGCGGCACTTTCTGCCCGCGAATTGTGACCTCCGCTTCTTCGCCGATCTGCGGCGCAGGGATCATGACTGGCGGAAATGCCAAGGCGACGATGCCGTGCAGTTCAAAGTGGCGCTGGATCTCCTCGCGCATTCGTAGTCTCTGAACCAGCGCGGATTCGTAGGCGTCCTGCGAGGGTCGATTGGGGGGCAGCGAGTACGTCTTGAACGCGCCTCGGATGCCGTCACTGGCTTGTTGCAGCAGTTGGTCAAATGTGACGCCCGTGCCTTGTGCTTCGAGAAAGGCAGCGATGGCGGGCATCGCCTCGTACGAAATGATCGTGATCGCGGTGCCGATTGCCGCTTTCGCGACCTCTGGGAGCTCGGCCTCGACCAACGTCACCCCGGCGGCGCGCAGCGCGTGAAATGCTTCGGTGGTGACGCGCTCGACCTCGGGGTCGAGACCGCTCAGCAGGGACGCGGGGGCAATGCCGATGCGGACGCCCTTCAACGGGGTCGCTGTCAGGGGCGCGCGATCGCCAGTCACCGCCGCGTCGAACAGTGCAAGGTCTCCAACGGAACGCGCCAAGGGGCCTGCCTGATCAAACTTGGCATCCGTGAGCGGCATGATCCCATCGCCCGGGTAACGCCCGAAGCTCGGGCGCAGCCCCGCCAGTCCGCACATTGTGGCGGGAACGCGAATGGATCCCAGGGTGTCCTCGGCGACGGCCAACGGCGCCATTCTGGCGGCAACGGCGGCGCCGGACCCGCCACTGCTCCCGCCAGGCACACGCGTCGGGTCATAGGGGTTGTGAACCGATCCGAAGATCGCGTTGTTGCTCGTCCAGCCGTACGACAACTCATGGAGATTCGTCTTGCCCATGAGGATGCCGCCCTGGGCCAACAATGACTTGAGCACTCCAGCATCGTCTCTCGGCCTGAAGTTGCACAATGCCCTCGTCCCATTTGACGTGGGCAGCGCCTTGGAGTTGACGCTGTCCTTCACGGGAATGGGCAACCCATGCAGAGCGCCCATGGCACCGCCGGAGGCGCGCACCTTGTCGGCGGCCCGGGCGGCCTCCAGCACCATCTCTTTGTCCAGCGTGCGAAAGGCGTTCAGGCTTTCGAGATGCTGCGCGCGGTCGAGCAGCGCACGTGCGTAGTCTTCTGCCTTGAGGTCTCCGTTTCGCATTGCGGCCACTGCAGCGACGGCCGTGAGGTCAGTGAGACCCTGCCGCTTGTCGGCGCGATTGGATCGACTCGGAAGCGTGTCCGCGGCGGCTACCCCTGTTGTCCTTGGATTTTCGCTGCCTCTGAGGCCCAGTGACCCTGACCTCGCATCGCGAACTCTCTCGGCGTCAGGTTCCCGAGGAGGCTGTGCGGACAGCGTGCATTGTAGTCGATGCGCCAGCGCGTGCGCAGCTGCGGGCCTTCCAGGGGATACAACCGTCGTACATCCTTCTCGACGTACCGGGCCTGGGGCGCGCTCTCGACCCGGTGTCACCACTCCCGATAGACTGCGGGTCGGAACCACAATTCGGGCGTAAGGTCCTATGCTACCGCCCCATGATTCTGCCCAGAAAAAAAAACGAGTGGGGAAGCCGTTATGGCGGTCGTGCCGCACAGCACAGCTGACAGTTTCATCATCGAAACGCGCCACTTGACAAAGGAGTTCAGCGGCTTTGTCGCGGTGAGCAACGTCGACCTGCGGGTGCGGCGCGGTCAGATCCACGCGCTGATCGGTCCCAACGGCGCGGGCAAGACAACCTTCTTCAACCTGCTCACCAAGTTCCTGATTCCTACCCGTGGCCAGATCGTCTACCGCGGTGAGGACATCACCTTCGAGAGGCCGGCTGAGGTCGCGCGCCGCGGTATCATCCGCTCGTTCCAGTTGTCCGCGGTGTTCCCCCATCTGACAGTGCTCGAAAACGTTCGCATCGCCCTGCAGCGCTCGCTTGCGACGACGTTCCATTTCTGGAAGCGCGAATCGAGTCTGGAAGTTCTCAACGCGCGGGCCGTGGCACTGCTGGACGTAGTGGACCTCGGTGCGTTCGCGCGCATGGTCGCGGTTGAGTTGCCCTACGGCCGCAAGCGCGCGCTCGAGATCGCTACCACGCTGGCGATGGACCCCGAGTTGATGCTGCTGGATGAACCGACCCAGGGAATGGGCCACGAGGACGTCGACCGAGTCACGGCCCTCATCAAGCAGGCATCGGCGAATCGCACGATCCTCATGGTCGAGCACAATATGCACGTGGTCTCCAAGATTGCCGATACCATCACGGTCCTGCAGCGGGGCCAGATCATTGCCAGCGGCACCTACGCCGAA
>CATPBQ010000184.1 GCA_955652795.1 uncultured Steroidobacteraceae bacterium
TACGCGGGGTTCACGCGCTCATACGCATCGAGCAGCGGTGATGCGCGCTGAGCGAGCCTATCCAAATTCGCGATTGTGACGCGACCGTCGCGCACCGTGACCATGTCGCTGTCACGAAAGTCTTTGAGCACGCGACTGACGTGGACGGCCGTGATCCCGAGGTGATCGGCCAGCTGAACCTGCGTCAGCGGCATGTTGTAGGTTAGGGAATCGGGAGCGATCGTCTTTGACAAGATAAGACGTCCACGAAAATCCATAAGTAGCAGAGCAACGCGCTCTTCTGCGCTGCCTTGTCCGAGACCCACGACCCAGCTATGAAGACGACGCTCTTCTTCCACTACCTGCCAGATGCAACGCATGGCAATGTCGCTGTCTGCAACGTAGGCAGTGTGCAGCTTGCGATAGTCAATCCGCTCCGTAATGAGGTCCGTGATTGCTACAACGGCATCGATTTGGTGGGTCATGAACATACTTTTGACGGCAAACAAGTCTCCGGGGAGGAAAATGAGAATGAATTGATTGCGTCCGTCCGGAAGCAATCGCGTCCGACCGGCCCAGCCTTTGAGCAGGCGGTAGACAAACCGGTGGTCTGTGTTGGCCTCAACGAGTGTCGCGCGAGCGGGGACTGTGATTGAGCTTTCCTTCACGAGGGCGGCGACCTTGTCTTCGCCTCGCACGAGGGCGCCCAGAAATTCTGGGCGGTGAAGCGCAAATCGGGCGGAATCGGACATTCAACCTCCCCCGGCGAAGGGACGGGTTTATCGGCACCCTACTCCATTTCGGCCAAATCGTGGGCGCGAGCCGGGTTTAAAGTTGGCGCCTGACAAAGGTGCCGGGCACGCCGGCTGTCAGCGTGCGCGGACGTGATGCGTGGCAACATGCGCAATAAATTGCGGTGCGCTCTGGTCTTCTTCGCGGTACTCGCAATTTCGATGACTGTGGCGGGCTGACGAGCGCGCCGCCCACACTGGGAGCAGGATTCCGCCCGTGAACGCCCGCCAGGCACCCATTGTGGAGCCGACGATTCTCAGTCGTGCGGATCTGTCGCGCGCGAGCTTTGCGCAGGCGGCCAATGCGCTGGATCGCGAATGGCTGGTGACGAACGGCCTGGGAGGCTTCGCGTGCGCCAGCGTTGCGCTGGCGAATACCCGCCGCTACCACGGCGTGCTCGTGGCTTCACTTAAGCCACCGGTGCAGCGTGTTCTGATGGTCGCGAAGGTGGAACCCACCGTTCGCTACCGCGGAGCGGAGTTCCGCCTGGGATGCAGCGAGTTCGCCGACGGCACCCTGGCGCCTCGCGGTTTCGAGTGGTTGAGTGCGTTCCGGCTGGACGACGGGCTGCCCACCTGGACCTACGCGCTCGCCGACGCCCGGCTCGAGCAGCGTATCTGGATGGCCGACGGCCGCAATACCACGTACGTGAGCTTCACGCTCGCCGCGGCGAGTGCGCCAGCGGATCTGGAACTGCTGCCGCTGTGCACTTACCGCGACTACCACTCACAAACGCGCGGTCGCTGGGAGCTGGCTGTGGACACGCAAGAGCGCGGCTGCCGCGTGACCGCCTTTGCCGGTGCACAGCCGTATCGCTTGCTGACGGATCGCGGCGAGTTCGCGTTGAGCACCGACTGGTACTGGAATTTCCATCACCGGGTCGAGGCGCAGCGCGGTCTGGACGCCCGGGAGGATCTGTTCCGACCGGGCCTGTTTCGCGCCCGCCTCGAGCCCGGCGAGACCCTCACCCTCATCGCCACGGCCGAAACCGCGGCACCGGACGAGCCGGCCGTTGCCCTGGAACATGATCGCCGGCGCCGTGAGGCGCGCCTGCAGGCAGCGCCCGCCGCAGCACCGCCATGGATCCGTCGGCTCACCCTGGCTGCTGACCAATTCATCGTCAGGCGCGCGCGCCCCGAGGGCACACCCCAGGGCACGACCGTGATCGCAGGCTATCCCTGGTTCAGCGACTGGGGTCGCGACACCATGATCGCATTGCCCGGGCTGGCGCTCGCGACCGGGCGAATGGCGGACGCGGCTTCGATCCTGCGAACCTTTGCAGCTCATGTGAGTGAGGGAATGCTGCCGAATCGCTTTCCCGACAGCGGCGAGACCCCCGAATACAACACCGTCGATGCCACCCTGTGGTACTTCCATGCGCTGGCCAGCTACCTGGAAGCAACCGCTGATCACGCTCTGCTGCGCGAGCTGTACCCGACTCTGCGGGGGATCATCGAGTCGCATCGACGCGGCACGCGCTATTCGATCCACGTCGATCCGGATGATGGCTTGCTGTACGCCGGCGAGCCGGGGGTGCAGCTCACCTGGATGGACGCCAAGGTGGATGACTGGGTGGTCACACCGCGGATCGGCAAACCGGTCGAGATCAACGCCCTGTGGCACTACGCGCTCTTCAGCATGGCGAATTGGGCACGCACGCTGCGCGACTCGCGCGCGGCGTTGGATTACGAGCAGGACGCGCGCCGGGTGGCGGCGGCCTTTGCGCCCGCATTCTGGTTCGAAGCAGGCGGTTACCTCCACGACGTCGTGGAGGGTCCCGAGGGCACACCCGGCGCGCGCGGTGCGCGCGCGGATGCCAGCCTGCGACCCAATCAGATCTTTGCGGTATCCCTCGGTACCGACCTGTTGGATGCGCGGCGCGCTCGTGCGGTCGTGGATACCTGCGCGCGGGAGCTGCTGACGCCGGTCGGTTTGCGCAGCCTCTCGCCCCGTGATTCGCGATACGCCGGTCAATACTGCGGCGGCCCGCGGCAGCGGGACGGCGCTTATCACCAGGGTACGGTGTGGAACTGGCTCCTCGGACCGTTCGCGCTCGCCCACTTCCGCGTGTACGGCGACCGGGCACATGCGCAGGCCCTGCTGGCAGGTCTCGCCCCGCATCTCGATGAAGCCTGCATGGGCA
>CATPBQ010000185.1 GCA_955652795.1 uncultured Steroidobacteraceae bacterium
ACGTACACGTCGTAACTGAGCGAGTCGCGGTCATTGCCGTAGAAGGCCACGCGCCTGCCGTCGTGGGCCCACACCGGGCTGCCGTGAATGAAGTTGCCGCTGGTGAGCTGACGCACGCTGCCGCTGCCGCTCTGGTAGTACAGCTGCGCGTTCTCATCGCCCCCCTGATCCTTCAGGAACACGAAGCCGCTGCCGCTGCGCGCCGCGCGCGCCCACTCGATCGGGTCCTGATAGAACGTGAGCTGCTCACGCATGCCGAGCGGTGCGGCAACGCGGTGCAGCTGCTCGGTGTCGCCGAAGCGCGTGCCAATCAGCAGGCTGCCGTCGGCAAGCCAGTCGAGGAACGTCCCCTGGCGCGACTGCTGGTAGCGCTCGAGGCGCGCCATGAGCGCCGTGTCGGGGAGCGGAATGTTCTCGAACACCAGAGTGCCGCGCTCGCGGTGCGGCGGGGCGGGCGCCTGCTGGGCAAGAGACACGGATGCGGACAGCGCGGCGACACCTGCCGCGGCACACACGGCCAGCACCGCGGGGAAGGAGCAATGATCGGTCATGCGTCTAAGCTAGCGTACGGGTTACGATGTGTACATGCCGCGCAGGTCGACGTTCCCTTGAAGCCGCGACTGTATCGACACCCACACGGCATCAGCGCCGTCGATGCCGAGTACCTGTACCCGGGGCATGCCGCCGCACACATCATCGTTGAGTCCGGTCGCGCCGCCTTTGTCGATGTGGGGACGAACGCATCGGTCCCCTACCTGCTGGACGCGCTCGCGGAACTGGGCATCGCGCGCGAGGCGGTCGACTTCGTGCTGCTGACGCACGTGCATCTGGATCATGCCGGAGGGGCGGGCCGGCTGATGTGCGAGCTCCCCAACGCCTGCGCGGTGCTGCATCCGCGCGGCGCGCCACACATGATCGATCCCACCAAGCTGATGGCAGGCTCCAGGGCGGTGTACGGCGAGCAACGCCTGCAGAGCCTGTATGGCGAGCTGGTGCCGATTCCAGCGGCGCGCGTGCGCGTGGTGCAGGACGGTGAGCGCGTGCGCCTCGCTAGCCGCACGCTCGAGCTCATCCACACGCCGGGGCACGCGTTGCACCACTACGCGGTCGTGGACGAGGCTCACGCCAGCATTTTTCCCGGCGACACGTTCGGCATCTCCTACCGGGCACTCGATACGCCGCACGGCGCCTTCATCACCCCGACCACCCCGCCCTCACAGTTCGATCCGGACCAGCTCATCGCCTCCATCGACCGGATGCTGGCCTACCGGCCCGAATCGATGTACCTCATGCATTTCAGCCGCGTGACCGGCGTGCCGCGCCTGGGTGAGCTCCTCAAGCCGCAGGTGCGCGAGCTGGCCCGCATCGCGCGCGCTCACGCGCAGGATGCCGACCCGGCCGCCGGCATCCGCGCCGCGATGCGTGATCTGTGGCTCGATCTGGCGCATCGCCACGGCTGCGCTCTCGCCGATGCGGCCATCGAGAAGGTCCTGGAGGGGGATCTTGAACTGAACACCCAGGGTCTCATGGTGTGGCTCGAGCGGCTGGGCCGGCGCTGAGGCGGTGCAATCATGACTTCCAAATTCACGGCGTTCCGCATTCATTCGGAAGGGGGCAGGATTACCGCCCGCTTCGAGCCTGTCACGCTCGATGACCTCGCGGCCGGGGAGGTCGTGATCCGGATCAGCCACTCCGACATCAACTACAAGGACGCGCTCGCGGCGACCGGGGCCGGCAAGATCCTGCGCCGCTACCCGCTGGTCGGCGGCATCGACCTCGCGGGCGTCGTCGAGGCCTCGAGCGATGCGCGCTACCGAGCAGGCGATGCAGTGCTCGTGACCGGCTGCGGGCTGTCGGAGACCCACGATGGCGGCTACGCGCAGTTCGCGCGCGTGCCGGGAGACTGGGTGATTCCGATACCGGAAGGACTCGACGCCTTCACCGCCATGGCGCTCGGCACCGCGGGATTCACCGCGGCACTCGCCATCCACCGCATGGAACACAACGGCCAGTCCCCGCACCAAGGGCCGATCGCGGTCACCGGCGCCTCCGGAGGGGTGGGCAGCATCGCGGTCGACATGCTCGCCGCCCGCGGCTACCGCGTCGTGGCCGTGAGCGGCAAGGCGGCCGCGGCAGACTACCTGAAGGAGCTGGGTGCGGCGGAGGTGCTCCCGCGCCAGGACCTCAACCTCGGCTCCCGGCCCCTGGAGAATGTGCGCTTCGCCGGGGCGATCGACAATGTGGGCGGGGAGGTTCTCGCCTGGCTCACGCGCACCGTGGACTTCTGGGGCAACATCGCCAGCATCGGCATGGCGAGCAGCGCGGAGCTCAAGACGACCGTGATGCCGTTCATCCTGCGCGGCGTATGCCTCCTCGGCATCAACTCCTCCGCGACGCGGCGCGATTGGCGGCTGGCGGTCTGGAAACGCATCGCCACGGACCTGCGACCCCGGCACCTCGAGCGGATCGTCACGCGCACCATCGCCTTCGATGAGCTGCCCGGCGCGTTTGCCGCTTACCTCGAAGGCGCAGTCACCGGCCGCACGGTGGTGCGCATCCCCTGAAGGGATTCCCGCGCGCCACGTATAGAATATCGGTCCCCTGTCGAGGTCCTGGAATATGTCGCAGCGATCAGTCAGCGCCGGCGCTCGCCTGCGGGCCGCGGTCGAGGCCGAGCGCCCCCTGCAGGTCGTCGGAACCATCAACGCCTATGCGGCCCTGCTGGCGCAAAACGCCGGCTTTCGGGCGATCTACCTGTCCGGCGCGGGAGTCGCCAACGCCTCCTTCGGCCTGCCGGACCTCGGCATCACCTCGCTCAATGACGTCTGCGAGGACGTGCGGCGCATCAGTGCGGCGTGCCCGCTGCCGCTGCTGGTCGATGCCGATACCGGCTTCGGTAGCGCCTTCATCATCGCCCGGACCTGCGCGGAGCTCATCCGCGCCGGAGCCGCCGGCATGCATCTGGAGGATCAGGTGTCCGCCAAGCGTTGCGGCCACCGCCCCGGCAAGGCGCTGGTGCCCGCCGCCGAGATGGTCGATCGCCTCAAGGCGGCGGTCGATGCCCGCACCGACGGCGAGTTCGTCATCATGGCGCGCACCGACGCGCATGCGGTGGAGGGCCAGAACGCGGCGCTGGCGCGCGCGGCGGCGTACTCGGAAGCGGGCGCGGACATGATCTTCGCGGAAGCCCTGAAGACGCTCGACGAATACCGGCAGTTTGCCGCGAGCATCAAGGTGCCGGTGCTCGCCAACATCACCGAGTTCGGCCAGACCCCGCTGTTCAGCGCCGCGGAACTGGGCAATGCGGGCGTGCGCCTGGTGTTGTATCCGCTGTCCGCATTTCGCGCCGCCGCCAAGGCTGCGGTCACGGTGTACGGCGCGATCCGCCGGCACGGCACGCAGCAGGGCGTGCTCGACCTGATGCAGACACGCGAGGAGCTCTACGAAGTGCTCGGCTACCACGCGTACGAGAAGAAGCTCGATGAGCTGTTCGGGAAAGCCAGCGATGAATGAGACCAGCGCTTTCAAGCCCAAGAAGTCCGTGGCACTGTCGGGCGTGACCGCGGGCAACACCGCGCTGTCCACGGTCGGGCGCACCGGCAACGATCTGCACTATCGCGGCTACGACATCCTGGAGATTGCCGGCAGCTGCGAGTTCGAGGAGATCGCCTACCTGCTGATCCACGAGAAACTTCCCAACCGCGCCGAACTCGCCGCCTACAAGGCGAAACTCAAGTCACTGCGCGCCCTGCCGGACGCCGTGCGCACGGTGCTCGAGGCGCTGCCGGCGGCGGCACATCCGATGGACGTGCTGCGCACCGGCACCTCGGTGCTCGGGTGCCTGCTGCCGGAGAAGGAGGAGCATGCCGCCCCCGGCGCGCGTGACATCGCCGACCGCCTGATCGCATCCCTCGGCTCGATGCTCGCCTACTGGTATCACTTCAGCCACGACGGGCAGCGCATCCAGGTCGAGACCGCGGATGATTCGGTCGGCGGGCACTTCCTGCACCTGATGCACGGCAAGGCGGCGCCCGCCTCCTGGGTGCGCGCCATGCACACCTCGCTGATCCTGTACGCCGAGCACGAGTTCAACGCGTCCACTTTTGCGGCACGCGTCATCGCCGGCACCGGCGCCGATATCTATTCCTGCATCACCGGCGCGATCGGCGCGCTGCGCGGTCCCAAGCACGGCGGCGCCAACGAGAGCGCGCTGGAAACCCAGCAACGCTACGACACGCCCGCGGCCGCGGATGCCGACATCCGCGCGCGCCTCGCCCGGCGCGAAGTCGTCATCGGTTTCGGGCACCCGGTGTATACCCTCGCCGATCCGCGTAACCAGGTGATCAAGGAGGTAGCGCGCAGCCTTTCGAAGGAAGCGGGTGACATGCAGCGGTTCGCCATCGCCGAGCGCATCGAGTCGGTGATGCACGAGGCCAAGAACCTGTTCGCCAACCTCGACTGGTTCTCGGCGGTCTCGTATCACCTGATGGGCGTACCGAAGGAGATGTTCACGCCGCTGTTCGTCATCGCCCGCACCACCGGCTGGGCGGCGCACGTCATCGAGCAGCGCATCGACGGCAAGATCATCCGGCCGGCCGCCAACTACACCGGCCCCGAGAACCTCAGGTTCGTTCCCATCGAGCAGCGGTAGCTTCACCCACATGTCCGCACCCGACAGCAGGTCTGCGCAGCGTCCCGGACCGGACGCCGTGCTCAGCGCCATCGCCGGCTACGCCCGCAATTTCACCGTGGAGAGCGAGCTGGCGTACGACACCGCGCGCTACTGCCTCATGGACACCCTCGCCTGCGGGTTTCAGGCGCTGAAGTATCCGGCCTGCCGCAAGCTCCTGGGTCCGGTGGTGCCGGGAGCGGTCATGGTGGGCGGCGCGCGTGTCCCGGGCACCTCCTTCGAGCTCGACCCGGTGCAGGCGGCGTTCAATATCGGCGCGATGATCCGCTGGCTGGACTTCAACGACACCTGGCTCGCCGCCGAGTGGGGCCACCCGTCGGACAATCTCGGCGGCATTCTCGCGGTGGCGGATTACCTGGCGCGCAACGCCGTCATGTCGGGCAAGACCCCGCCGAGCGTGCGCGAGGTGCTCACCGCCATGATCAAGGCGCACGAGATCCAGGGGGTGCTGGCGCTCGAGAACAGCTTCAACCGCGTGGGACTCGACCACGTGCTGCTGGTGCGCGTCGCCTCGACCGCGGTGGTGGCGAGCATGCTCGGCGCCAGCCTTGAACAGGTCGTGAACGCGGTTTCCAACGCCTGGATCGACGGCGGCGCGCTGCGCACCTACCGGCACGCCCCCAACACCGGCTCGCGCAAGAGCTGGGCGGCGGGCGATGCCACCAGCCGCGCGGTGCGCCATGCGCTCATCGCGCTCAGCGGGGAGATGGGTTATCCGTCGGCGCTGTCGGCGAAGACCTGGGGCTTCTACGACGTGCTGTTCAAGGGCCGGGCGTTCTCACTGCCGCAGCCCTTCGGCAGCTACGTCATGGAGAACGTGCTGTTCAAGATCTCGTACCCGGCCGAGTTCCACGCCCAGACGGCGGTCGAGGCGGCGATGACCTTGCATCCGCAGGTCAGGGATCGGCTCGCCGACATCGAGCGCATCCTCATCGAGACCCAGGAGCCGGGCGTGCGCTTCATCGACAAGACCGGACCGCTGGCCAATCCCGCCGACCGTGATCACTGCCTGCAGTACATGGTCGCGGTGCCGCTGATTTTCGGGCGCCTCAGCGCGGCGGACTACGAGGACGCCCTCGCCGCCGATGCGCGCATCGACGCGCTGCGCGCCAAGATGCAAGTGCGCGAGAACCCGACCTTCACGCAGGAGTACTACGCCCCCGACAAGCGCTACATCGGCAATGCGGTGCAGGTGTTCTTCCGCGACGGCAGCCACAGCGCACGCGTGCAGGTCGATGTCCCGATCGGCCACCGCAAGCGCCGCGCCGAGGGCATGCCGCTGCTGGTCGGTAAATTCACCGCTTCAGTGGATGCGCATTTCGGCGCGAAGCAGGCCGAGCGCATCAAGGCGCTGTTCGCCCGGCTGGCTCAGCTCGACGCCCTGCCGGTGAACGAGCTGATGGCGGCGTTGGTGACCAACGGCTCGGCCGCCTAGGCCCCCCGGCGCGAGGCCTTGCGCCGTGCCTCACTAGTAGAGCAGACGCATTAGTAAAGCGAACGCTTGAGTGTTCCCTTTTGAAGCTCAAGCCTCCGCCCGCCAAGCTCAAGC